>NZ_JABUZE010000189.1:0-178008 GCF_014897805.1 Halomonas sp. 3F2F | reverse complement strand
GCTGTGGCTGTGGCTGTGGCTGTGGCTGTGGCTGTGGCTGTGGCCAGCAGCATCACTAGCGCGGACTGAGTAAGCGTGACGCAATTGTTTTATCGCCCGCCAGCATAACCAACCACCTAACAGTGCCACTAATATAAAGCTGGCTTGCTCTACCCAAACCACGCTGCCCATCGCCTGACGGGTCACCCAGCCTAGCCCATGTACGAGCACTGCCACCATGGCAATCGCCGTTCCCCCCTGCAGCAGAGCTGCCGCAAAAGAGAGCCCCAAGGCGCGACGGGTGGCCCCACCGTGAGACGCTAAATACGTCGCTAATACCGCTTTGCCATGCCCAGGCCCCGCGGCATGAAAAACGCCATAAGCAAAACTTACCCCTAGCAGCGTTAGCCAAGTGTTGCTAGAAGGCGTACGAGAGAGTTCGGTAATAGCAAGCGTCAGGGTGCGATGTAAATCTCGCTGCCAAGCCAGCAATTGAAGGCTTACCCCCTGCAAATTAGCCTGTACGATGAAGACCAACAGCAGCGCCCCCGACACGGTAAGCGCTCCCCATAACAGTTGTTGCCGCGTTAAAGGCATTGCCCCTCCGCCGGAAAGTTATAAAGTAACACTTTATACACGACCTTCCAGGTTTTCCGCTAGTCGCATTCAATCCGCCCCGTTTCTGCAAAATGGCGGCCCAATCCTGACTCTCCCGTTTCATCCACATCTAACAGCGCTGCTTGCATAACGAGCTCGGGATCAGGGTCAGCAGGTAGCACGCTTAAACGGCAGTCGGGCTCACCATAGAGAATCAGCGCCTGCTCAGAGGGTGCCCCGTCCTCTTCTTCGTGCACCACTTCGATATAGTAGGTTGGGTCAAAGACCTGATACTCCAGTATTCGCCCGGCCAATGGCTGAGGCGTTGCTAACGGCAGAACAAACATAAAGGTTAAGCGACCATTGCGCTCCAACGCCGTGTATTCAGACACTTCACCCAGCGCTTGCGGTTCGCCATTCACACGAACCTCCGTAAAGTAGTGCTGCTGCGACAGGTTATCGCGGATGTCGCTGCCTAGCTGGTCAAGTCCCTCTTGCAAGTTGCTGCCTTGAACCTGCTGTAACTCTTCGAACACCACCAAACTGTAAAAGGGGTCCATTCGCCATGTTTGATGAAGCCCTGTTGCGACCCCCTCATCGTTTGTTATCACCCTCACGCTGAGATCAATCCATCCATGGGGGTGGGCCAACACAAGGCTACTGTTTAGCGTGCTACAAACGCCTATTGCCAGCACTACCCAGTAACTGCGGAGTTTATTCAGTGAGTTACCTAGCAGGGGGAATACGCCTGTCACGGCAACTCTCCTAATTTATGTTGCAGCTCAACCAGCCAGGGATCTAATACATACGGTGGCAGCGGCTGATTCCCACGCAACGCCGACAGGCTGACACGGCTGCCACCAGGCACCTCACTTACCTGCAGTTGCAAGCGATACTCTGGCCAACGGGCTAACGTTGCATCTGCGCGCCCTAGCGCTAAATCAGCGTGCCGAACGACATAGCCTTGCTCCATCATTAACTCAATGGCTTCGCGGAACGTTTGCTCTGGGGAAGCGTTGTAACGTAGTTCTCGCGGCTCTAGTGGCTGCGTAGAGGCACAGCCTGCCAGCATAATGATCATGAGAACTGCGGTGGCCGTTAAAAAGTGCTTACGTAGTGATTTCATAACGCCCTCGGGGTAGCTACCGTTTGCTCAAACGCAGTTTGGAAACGTTGACAAAAATCATCATTGCTAGCGCTGTAAGATTCACGCAGATCCCCTAAGTGGTCAAAGCGCCGAATATCTCGGGAAAGCCGAATATGACCATCGCGTGCCAGTAGCGACACCCGCTCTATTTCAACAGGTTGATGGCGGAAACCGCCTCCAAATCCACTACCAATCCCCAGACCAATGCTGGAACCACCACGCCCCAAACCAAAGCCACCAAATACCCGCATGTTTCGCCCATACCCAAAGTCGTTATCATAAGGGTCGTAGTAGCCAATCAAATCTCGCTGTCGACTAGCGGTCACCAAACCTAAATCGGTGTCGGTCGCTTCAAGCTCAAACCCCCATGCTTCCAATACGTCAATACTTTGCGTCACCACCTCCAATGGCGATGCCGTTTGGCCAGACGGCCCAGAGGGAAAGTAGCAGGCTGCAGAAGGCGCTGGCTCTGCTTGAGGAAGACGCTCTGGCACTGCTTGGCAGCCTGTCAGTATCAATAAGCACGTCATGCTAATCGGTAGTATTGCCTTCATGGGTGATCCTCTCGCCTCAGATGCGGCTGGTGTGTCATCGAACGCCGCGCTAAGCTCGCCAGCAGCCATTCATTAAGATAAATGATAAAAAACCACGATAAACAATTATGACAACGCGTTAGGGAGGTTGTGCGATGAATGTTCTGCTTTGCCCCGATAGTTTTAAAGATGCGCTTAGCGCTGAACAAGCAGCAAGCGCCATGGCCGATGGTATTCAGCGGGCTGCGCCAACCGCCACGATCCACCTTTGTCCGCTTGCTGACGGCGGCGAAGGCAGCTTGGATGCGCTGATTGCCGCCACCCATGCCGAGCGACGTCAACTTACGGTACAAGATGCCTTGGGGCGGCCGCGTCAAGCATCCTGGGGCTGGCTTAGCGAGCAGCGTACCGCGTTTATCGAACTAGCAGAAGCCAGTGGGCTGCAGCATCTATCCCCTCAACAACGTAATGCCCTACATACCACCACTTACGGCGTCGGGGAGTTATTTCATGCGGCGCTTGATGCTGGTGCCACGAAGGCGCTGCTTTTTTTAGGTGGCAGTGCCACCAACGACGCAGGCGCAGGCATGCTCCAAGCACTGGGAGCCAAGTTATTAGATAAGCACGGTAACTCGCTCCCCCCCGGTGGCGCAGCACTCCAGCAGCTTGCAACGCTAGACCTTTCCACGCTAGACCCTCGTTTAAACAGCTTAGAAGTTGAAGCCGCCGTGGATGTAGATAACCCGCTACTAGGATCACGTGGGGCGAGCGCTGTTTTTGGTCCACAAAAAGGCGCATCACCTGACGATATTGCCACGCTTGATCGCGCTATTGGCCACTTTGCCGAGCTAAGCGCCCAGGTGCTGGGTCGCGATGAAAAAGAATTAGCCGGCGCGGGGGCTGCGGGTGGTATGGGGTTTGCCGCTCGCAGCTTTCTGAACGCCACCCTCACGCCCGGCATTGAGATAATGATGCAGCAGGCCAAGCTACCCAGCCTGCTTCCTGATATTGACGTAGTGATTACCGGAGAAGGTCGCCTAGATGGCCAAAGCCTTTCGGGTAAAACGCCTATTGGCGTTTCCCGTACCGCCAAACGCCACGGCAAGCCGGTCATCGTACTGGCCGGTAGCCTGGGTGAAGGGTGGCAGGCCTGCCTAGAAGAAGGCGTTACCGCTGCGTTTGCCCTTGCCGACGGCCCGATGACACTTGAAGATGCTTTACCACGCACCGCAGAGCTACTCGCTGACCGCTGTGAGAGCATTGCAAGGCTTTGGCTCGCTCGATAAACGGGTCAGCCAGCCAACGCGTGAAAAATATGCCCCTTGAAAAACACCCTAGGCGCCTACATCTCTTTTATTAGGCATACATTCGACGGTATATCAGACCTGTACTATGTTGCGTAAGCGATGAGTCAGCCGTCGCCAGCTCACCGCCAAGGTAATGGTATGACGCTATTGCCGCGATGCAAAAAACTTGTTTTGCAACGCTTGCTAAGCGTCTTAAGCTAAATCGAACGATTTGATGACCGTACTGTTTTCAGAGCGGTTGCAACCATGGAGGAGCACTACATGAGTGATACAAATAGCATTGGCTTACACGAAGGCAGCGCAAGCCAACTCGCCGAGAAACTTAATCACCTGCTGGCCAATTATCAGATTTTCTATATGAACGTTCGTGGCTACCACTGGAACGTTCGAGGTAGCGACTTCTTTGAGCTACACGCAAAATTTGAAGAGTTTTATACCGACTTACTTACCAAAGTAGATGAAGTGGCAGAGCGTATTTTGACGTTAGGCCACAAGCCTATTCATGCGTATAGCGACTATGTGAAGATTTCGCGCATTGAAGAAGATAAAGACGTTCATGATGGTCAAACCTGCGTGAAAGGCGTACTCACAGGTTATCAAACACTGATTGAATTACAGCGGGAATTGCTGGCAATTGCGTCGGACGCTGACGATGAAGGTACCGCAGCACAAGCCGGCGACTATATTCGCGAGCAGGAAAAAACCGTATGGATGCTCAACGCTTACCTGAGCAAATAATACGAGGCTTACCTCGCTGACGGGAGGGAGGCACTATCGAAAACGGCACCAATTAACGGTAATACCAGTCAGTTAAGGCTGACTGGCATTGTTTAATAAGTGCCTGACGATGACGGTGACTCGGGAATGACGGTGCGGTGACTTGGGAATGACGGTGTGGTGACTCAGGAATGACGCGCGGTGCACGCTTTGGGAGGTGGCCGCTTTGCCATATGGAGCTAGGGGGTAATGCCAGTCAGCCTTAAATGACTGGTATTAGCCGATGGACTGGGTTTTTTGTTTAATAAATGCCTGACGATGACTCGACCCCAGTCTTCCGAGCCGCCCGCGTCATTCTCGCATGCCCCGCCACTTCGTCATTCCCGCATGCCCTTAGCGGGAATCCATGTTGACCAGGGGTTTCGGGCTGCTGCAGGCCAAGGTCAAGGTGGATTCCCGATAACCCCACTCGGGAATGACGGTGCGGTGACTCGGGAATGACGGTGCGGTGACTCGGGAATGAAAGTGCGGTGACTTGGGAATGACGTGCGGTGCACGCTTTGGGAGGTGGTCAAGGTGGATTCCCGATAACCCCACTCGGGAATGACGGTGCGGCGACTCGGGAATGACACTTTCCGTTCTGTCATTCCCGCAGGTCCTGCCACCTCGTCATTCCCGCATGCCCTTAGCGGGAATCCATGTTGACCTGGGATTTCGGGCTGCTGCAGGCTAAGGTCAAGGTGGATTCCCGATAACCCCACTCGGGAATGACGGTGCAGTGACTCGGGAATGACGTGCGATGCACGCCTTGGGAGGTGGCCGCTTTGCTATATGGGGCTAGGGGAGTAAATGCCAGTCAGCCTTAACTGACTGGCATTACACCAATTAACGGTGCCGTTTTTTATGGCGATTTGTCTAACGAGAGTTCGCCAAGGTTTCAATGAAATCGCGTAGCATCTCCCAGAACTCCGCCACCGAGGCAATTTCCACTCGCTCGGCTGGCGAATGCGCACCGCGAATCAGCGGACCAAACGAAATCATGTCTAACTGTGGGTATTTACTTCCCAGGATGCCGCATTCAAGGCCGGCATGAATCACCTTGACCTCGGGTTCACGGCCCATTAATGCAGCATGCCGAGCGTTAAAGGTAGCAAGCAAGGGGCTTTGTGGATTAGGCACCCAGCCTGGATAGCCATTTTCCACTTTCACTCTGGCGCCCATCAGGCCAAATAGCGCCTGAAAACGTCCCGCCATCGCGTCAGTGGCACTATCATGCAGTGAACGCACCAGTGCACAAAGATGGAAACGTCCGTTTTCGACGTTTAATACACCTAAATTGTTCGAAGTTTCCACTACCCCCGGTACATCAGCACTCATGCGTTCGACCCCACAGGGGGCCGCATGCAGCGCAGCCAGCAGCATCGCACTGGCGTCCCGCGTTAGTGGTTCAGCGTCAGCCAGCTCCACGCGCTCAGCAGTAAGCGTCATATTGCTATCGCCACTGCCCAATTCAGCTTTTAGCGTACCAGCAAGCGTTTTCACCATCGCCAGCGCGGCGTCCAGCTCATCAGCAGGCAGAGCAATTTGCGCAAACGCTTCGCGAGGGATGGCATTACGCAGTGTGCCGCCATGGTAATTAACCAGTCGCGCACCAAAGGATTCCAATGCCCACAGCACGCGGACTAGCAGACGGTTCGCATTGCCCAGGGGTTTATCAATATCCATCCCCGAGTGGCCGCCTTTTAGCCCCGTCAGCGCCAGCGAAATCACCTGCTCATGGTCTTGCATCGCCGTGCTGGGGAGCTGCGCATTCACTACGACATCAGCGCCTCCCGCGCAGCCGATATAAACTTGGCCACGATCTTCACTGTCTAAATTGAGCAGCAATGCCCCTTCCAGCCAATTTTCAGCAAGATTGAGCGCGCCCCCCATAGAGGTCTCTTCCTCTAGCGTAAACAGTGCTTCTAACGGGCCATGCGTAAGCGCAGGGTCTTCCAATACGGCCAGAATAGCGGCGACACCAAGGCCATTATCAGCACCCAATGTGGTGCCATCAGCGAATAGCCAACCGTCTTTTTCATACGTCTGAATAGGATCGCGGGTAAAATCGTGGTCATGGCCTGCGTTAGCTTGCGCCACCATATCTAGATGGCCCTGCAGCACGATGCCTGGCGCGCTTTCACAGCCGGGCGTGGCTGGCTTACAAATGCGCAAGTTGCCAAACTCATCACGGTCGTGGGGTAGCCCCTGGGAATCGGCCCAGGCCTCCAACGTCGCCACCAGCGCGGCCTCATGACCAGAGGGACGCGGCGTATTACATAGTGTGCGAAAGTGCTGCCACACTAAACGTGGCTCGAGGGCTTCTAGATGTGCGTTCATGGAAACTCTTCATTATCGATAACCAGTTTACTTTACCCCTCCGGGCTACTGGGGAAAAGCGTGCGCTGTTCAATAATTTGTTGAGTCGCGCGACGAACCAGCCGCACTGACTCACCGTGCGCCTTTGCTAACGGCTGGTTTTGGAAGGCCCAGGTAACCAACTGCTGGTGGGCGATGTGCGCCTCTTGCCCTAACGGCCAATGGCTAGCCTCTCTGGCCAGCGCCTGAAGCGCCGTCCTTGCCAAGGCAGGGTCGCGGTGCGCATACGCCACATCGTCCACCGCCTGAAGCTCAGCGGTGCTAAGCGGCAAACGAGGCAAGGACGGCAACAGTAACGCGACGATCGGCGCGGGCAGTGTCGCTAATTCAAAGGCCAATAGCGTTATCAATGAGGCCGCAAAGGTATCACCCAGCGACGCCAGCACGGCTTGCCCTTCGCTGGTCAGCGCGCGCGCCACCATAATGGCGTACTCGCCGGTAGCCGCTTCTCGGGTGATGCCTAAACGAACAGGCGCAAACCCGAGTGCCAGCCAAAAACGTAGCAACGATGCTTCGGCACCAAAGGTAGCTCCGTAAAGCGCGATACCCTGCTGATGAGCGTTAGCTATATCCTCTTCTAACAGCCGGCGTCCTAACCCTTCACGCCGCCGCTCTGGATGAGTAGCAATGCGCGCTACTCGCCGCCAGCGAGAGGTTAACGCCTCACGGCTACCACTGTGAGCCGCCAACGATTGGGCCAGCAGATGGCCTTGAGGGCGTCGCTCACCACGCGCCACTTGCTCAGCAAGTGCAGCATTAAAGCCACCCTCTTCACGGGTCACCAAAACGGCCTGGGGTTCTTGTGATGCGATGATTGTGCGAATGGCGGTACCAGGGCCATCTAACAGCTGGCGTAAGTCACTAGGCGTGGTGCGATAGTGGGACTGCACCAGCAAGCCAAACAGCTTCGCTAACAACTCACGCTGCTTGGCTAACTGGGCCTGAGTCAACAGCATAGAGGCATTCTGGCAATGAGTACTGGCGTGTGCCTCAGGTAACGGAGCGTTGAGCAGTAGCAACGCTTGGATAGTCGCTTCTAAAGGATCTCCCACTGACCAGCGAACAGGGGTATCTAACGGTAACTCTCGCCATTGAGGAGCTGTTCGATTGAGCACCTCGCGAAAGCGTAGTGCAAAACCGCGCCCTGAGCCTTCATAGCCATGCACGGTGGTTGCAAACGCGATACGTGGAAAAGCAGCAAGCCAGTGGGCTAACATTGCCGCAGGAATGGCCGCTGCCTCGTCGACGAGTAAATAGCTGCCGCTACCGCCGAGTCTTGCCTGATCAACCTGTTCGTTAAGCGCATCAGGTGCAAGAAAACACAGTGAGCTGCCGCTCGGCAGTTCAAACCGCGCTGAGCTGAGGCGTTGGCCTTCCGGACATAGCGCTACTACGCGCGCAAACAAGCTTTCCACTGAACTGAGTCGAGGTGCCGTCACCACCAGTTGCGTCACGCTTTTTTGTAGCAGGCGAGCACAAGCAATCCCCAATGCAGCGCTTTTACCCCGCCCACGATCCGCGGTAATAACCAATGGCCGGCGGCGCTTTAGTTTTACTAGCGCATTCACTGCACGAGCCTGGTCAGCCGTCAAACAGTCTGCGTCGTCAAACGGAGCCGCACGCGAGTCTCGAATAGACAGCCTGGGCAGCGTGAGGCTACCGTCTACCTCCCAGCGAACAATAGTGCTCTCACCCGTCAACTGAAACGCTAACCGCTTAAGGTAATGAGCACTCAGCGAATCCCAACGCCACGGATAATCGGCAAAGCGGGCATAATCAGGATCAGGCTGTTCGCCCCAATTTTCTGGCGTGATAATGACCAATAACCCACCAGCACTCACGGTACCTGCTAATGCGCCGAGCGCATCTGGATCTAACCCTTGGGTACCACTAGCGTCTAGGACGATTAGCTGATGCTCCGCACCTAACCGTGTACGAGCTTTACCGGCTGGTAAACACGGCGCCACTGGCGTCTCATGCTCAGCGCCCACCCACAGCGGTGCCTGCCACGTTTGTGCATCCCACAACAGCTGCGCCTGCTGGCGGGCCTTATCAGGCGGCCCATATAGCCATACTAGCGCCCTCCAACTGCGGCGCTGCAAGCGGATGGCATGATGAACCAAGGCTGATACCTGCTTAATGGCAGCGTTGGGTTTGTCAACGCGGCAGCCTGATCTCATAGCAACTCCTGAGCTTGTGTTTTGCTTACAACTTTGGTTGTAGATTCGCGTAATTTTCAACGCTCTTAGAACTAACCATAAGGTTAAGAAAGTTACTAAAAAATATACAAATAATTGTTTTTAATGAGCTAAATTTCCCAACAAAACTTCTGCTACGACGTTAAATTCCTTGAGTTACTGATATTGCGCTGCAGCGGGGGGAGTGTGCTAGCTTAGCGAGGCAGCCTAGCGCTGTTTACTTTACGTAAACGTAAGCCACACTCACTGCACTTTCCTGCTTTCAGGTAATAAACACTAATAACGCCAACCGCCAAAGTACCAGGAAACATACAATGAAAAAGATCACTAAATTCGCACTAACCAGCCTCGCCGCTGGTGTCGCTTTCGCCGCTCTCACCTCCACTGCTCAAGCGCAGGAACAGTGGACAATGACGACTACCTGGCCCGAAAACCTTGACCTGATTAAGGTTGATCAGCACTGGGCAGAGCTTGTCAACCAGCTTGCAGGTGACGAAGTACAAATTAACTTCCGTGCAGGCGGCACGCTCATGCCTGGCACTGAAGTGTTCGACGCTACCGAAACCGGCGCTATCCAAGCCTCTGGCGATTGGCCAGGCTACTGGGCCGGCTTGAATCCAGCATTCTCTCCTCTGGCCACCACTACCAGTCTGTTTAACGGCGTGGATTACTTGAACTGGATTCAACAATGGGGCGGTTTTGAGCTCTATCAAGAAATCTACGGCCAGTACAACATGGTGTATTTGCCCTACGGCATTACCAACAACGAATCTGGCTTTATGGGCCGCACACCGATTGAGAGCATCGCAGACCTTGAAGGTAAGCGTTTGCGTCTATCGGGACGCGATCAGGGCCGGGTGCTCGAAGAGCTAGGCGGCTCACAGGTCACCCTGGCTGGTGGTGAAGTGTATCAAGCGATTGAACGCGGCGTAATTGATGCCGGTGAGTTCTCGACTCCAGGCGTTGATTTTAAAGCGGGTTTTGCTGAAGTTGCTGACTACTGGGCGACACCTGGCTGGCACCAGTCGGCAAGCGTTTTCGGCGTTATGATTAACAAAGACGCTTGGGATGCCCTGTCTGAAGAAACCCAGACTAAGCTAAAAATAGCTGCTGAAGCCACCATGGCTTGGTCACTTTCCTGGTCGGAGCGTGAATCTACCGAAGCGACCCAGAAGTTTATTGATGCGGGCGTCACCATTAACCAATTCTCAGAAGAAGACTTGGCGCGCATCCAGGAAATCACCAACGATGTCATCGTACGTGGCGCGTGTGAAAACTCCGACCACGCGAAGGTCTATCACTCCATGATTACCTATCTACAAGAGTACGCTGTATGGCGTGATGTTACTGCGCCATTCAACATGAGCCGTACGATGGACAACCTGCCCTCATTGGAAGAGATCGAAGCCTGCCTATAAGACGTTTAAGTGCCGCCCCTGCGCTGCAGGGGCGGTTATTGCTTAGCTGCGGAGACCTTCCATGAACGCGATTGCCAAGGCGATCGATGCAATTAACGAGCTGCTGGGCCGCATCATTGCACCGTTAATTGCCATCATTACTCTAATAGTGCTTTACGACATTGTGTCGCGCTTCTTCTTTGGCCGCCCTAGCGACTGGGCGTTTGATGTCACCAAAATGCTGTTCGGCGCTCACTTTATGCTGATGGCCGCCTATGGGTTGCGCCACCATGCCCACGTGGAAGTCGACGTTATTAAACGCCTGCTATCACGTAAAAAGCAGGCCGTACTCGATCTGCTCGGCTACTTGATATTCTTTGTGCCCTTCATTTGGCTGTTATTGACCTACGGCTGGCGCTTTTTCGAACGTTCATTCAGTCGAGGCGAAACGACCTACGGAATGGTCTCAATCCCGGTGTATCCGGTAAAAGGCGTTATCGTAGTCGCTGCTGTGCTTATCTTGTTGCAGGCGATTGCTATCGTTCTGCGCGCCATTATGCAGCTGCGTGAGGAGACGTCCGCATGAGTGCAGAACTACTGACGCTGGTGATGTTTGGAGGCCTTTTAGTTGGCCTGTTTATGGGTCACCCGCTTGCTTTTGTATTGGGTGGCATGGCGGTCATCGGCGCTTATTTAGGGCCGGGCATTAATACCCTGGGTATCATCATTAACAACGTCTATGGCAACGCCATGGACAACTATGTACTCGTGGCGATACCACTGTTTATTCTAATGGCGCGCTTCCTTAATGACTCAGGCGTCACCGAAAAAATGTTTGATGCCATGCGCTTGCTGCTGGCGAACCTTCGCGGTGGATTAGCGCTGACCGTGGTGGTTGTCTCTGTCTTACTTGCAGCGACCACTGGCATTGTCGGCGCGTCGATTGCCGTTATGGGCATGATTGCCTTAGTGCCGATGCTTAAGTATGGCTATAACAAAGAGCTGAGTGCTGGCGTCATCATGGCTAGCGGCTGTCTGGGCATTTTGATTCCCCCCAGCATTATGCTGATTTTGATGGCTAGCTACTCGCCTGTCTCCGTAGGCGCACTCTTTGCTGGCGCGTTAGTACCCGGCCTGATACTGGGAGTGATGTATGCCCTGTACGTGCTGGTAATCTGCTGGCTCAAACCTAGCTACGGCCCTAAAGTTCCGGCAGAAGAGCGCGCTGAAGTCAGCACAAAACAGCTACTGATCATGCTGGGCAAGTATGTTGTCCCACCAATGTCGTTAATTCTCGGCGTACTAGGGGCACTGTTTACCGGTGTGGCGACAGCGACTGAGGCATCCGCCATTGGTGTTTTTATTGCTTTCCTACTGTTTTTAATCTTCGGCGACCGCAAACTATCAACCTGTTACAACACGCTGATTGAAGCTGGCAAAACCACGACGATGGTGATGTTAGTGCTCGTCGGGGCCACCGCATTCACTGGGGTATTCTCGATTGGTGGCGGGATGACCGTGATCAGTGACTTTGTACTGGCCATGCCGGGCGGCACCGTTGGTGCTCTGCTATTAATGCTGTTCCTGGTATTCATTCTCGGCATGTTCCTTGATTGGACTGGCATTGTGTTGCTTAGCTTCCCTATCATGCTGCCAATCATTTCGCAGATGGGCGTGGATGTACTGTGGTTCGTCGTCATGGTGGCGGTGGTGTTACAAACCTCCTTCTTAACGCCGCCCTTTGGTTATGCGCTGTTCTATTTGAAAGGGGTGGCTCCACCTGGGGTCGAAATCGTCGACTTATATAAAGCCGTCGTGCCATTTGTGGCCATCATCCTTTTCGCCTGCATACTAATGGCTATTTTCCCTAGTTTGATTACGGGACTACCTAGTGTGCTGGTGGGCTACCAGTGATACCAAGCTACTGATGCCAAACGCACAACGTCCCCCCGCCTTGCGGGGGGATTTTTTTGATAGCCACAATGTTGGCTGCAGCCGCCTAACGCAAGTGATACTATTTGCAGCCGCTATTTTTTCGCATTGACGAGCCAAGCTGCCCCTCATCCAAGGAGACAACGACGTGTCTACGCCAGCTCGCCGCTCACCATCGGCCCTGCTTTCAGGTTTTGCGTCACGCATTTCACTATCGCTCAACCCTTGGTCAATCGCGCTTTTTTTGATCGCCCTTGTTGTCGCACTGCCTATTATTGTGGTTCTAAGCCATATTTTTGTGCCGACAGAGGGCGTTTGGCAGCACCTTGCAAGCACCGTATTACCACGCTACCTCTCTAATACGTTCTGGCTGGTGCTATGGGTTGGCATTGGCACTCTTATTACAGGCGCCGGGACTGCGTGGCTGGTGGTGATGTGCCGCTTTCCAGGCAAGCGCATATTTGAATGGGCGCTGCTGTTACCCCTGGCGGTACCAACGTATGTCATTGCCTACGCCTATACAGACTTTTTCCAAGTAGCAGGACCGCTACAAAGCATGTTGCGTGAATGGTTTGACTGGCGAGTGGGCGATTACTATTTCCCCAATGTGCGCTCACTAGGCGGCGCGGCAATCCTGATTACCTTTGTGCTTTACCCGTATGTGTATCTGTTAGCTAGGGCTTCTTTTCTTGAGCAGTCGGTATGTGTATTAGATGTAGGCCGTACCCTGGGGCGTGGCCCCTGGCGCTTGTTTGCCAGCGTGGCGTTGCCCCTCGCCCGCCCGGCATTAGTCGGCGGCGTTTCACTGGTATTGATGGAGACACTTAACGAATTTGGCGCGGTGCAGTTTTTTGGAGTAGATACCTTCACTACGGGGATCTATCGCACATGGTTTGGCTTAGGTGAACCCGTCGCTGCCGCTCAGCTAGCCGCTTGCTTGCTGACCTTCGTCATTGTATTGGTTCTTCTAGAGCGCTATTCGCGGGGTAAACGGCGCTACTTCCATACCACTAACCGCTATCAGCAACTACCGGAATATCAGCTGCGTGGCTGGCATGCAATGGGGGCTACCCTGGCGTGTTTGCTGCCTATTGTTATCGGCTTTTTGTTGCCCAGCGGCATTTTGCTCAATATGGCCATTAAAACGGGCGATAGCTTGTTCGGCACACGATTTATTGGCTTTGCTATGAATAGCCTGAGCCTCGCGACCGTTGCTGCATTGATTGCGGTAGGCTTAGCCGTACTTCTGAGCTACGGGGTTAGGCTCAACAATTCACCAAGCGCACGATTTTTCACCCGCATCGCCGCAATGGGCTATGCCATTCCTGGCTCGGTGGTTGCCGTAGGCATCCTGATTCCGTTTGCTTGGCTGGATAACTCGCTAAACATGTGGCTTCACGAACACTACGGAAAAATCATTGGTCTAGTGTTTAGCGGCTCAGCATTTATTTTGATTTACGCTTATGTCGTACGCTTTTTGGCCGTCTCGTTTAACGCGGTAGAAGCGAGCCTTGGCAAAGTAACCCCCAGCATGGATGCCGCATCCCGCACCTTGGGCCAAACCGCTGGCGGTACACTGCGCCATATTCATACGCCGCTGATGCGCAGCAGTCTCCTAGCAGCCGGGATTCTGGTATTTGTCGATGTGATGAAAGAATTGCCTGCCACGATTATCCTGCGCCCCTTCAACTTTGACACGCTGGCAGTACGCGCTCACAGCCTCGCCTCAGATGAACGCTTAGCTGAAGCGTCAACAGCCTCTCTGACCATTGTGGTAGTGGGCATCTTACCGGTGATTTTACTCAGCTTGGCAATGCGCCGGGCGCGCCCTGGGAGCCAGGCTGAGTAGTGGAAGCAAGCGCTGAACAGCAAAAATTTAACGCGGAAAGATAAATACCTGGGAGTGATCCAAGTCGATATCAATCGGCTGGCCCTCCTGGGGTAAAAACACGCCTGGCACACGGGCGTGAAGGTGGGCTTCCTGACCATCTTCTCCATGCGCACATAAGTGAATAAGGCTGGAACGCCCTAGCAGCTTAGCCATGACCACATGGCTGTGGCTATGCGACTCGACGGGCAAGTCACGCTCTTTGATACGCAGTGCTTCGGGGCGAATCATCACCTGAACGCTACTGCCTTCTGGCAACCAGCTGGCATCTACCGGCCCAACGGGCGTAGCGACAAAGCCCCCTCTAACAATGCCGCTTAACTCATTCACCTCGCCAAAAAACGTCACCACAAAGGGAGCCACTGGCGCACAATAAAGCTCACGGGGAGTGCCAGTCTGCACAATTTCGCCATCCCGCATTAGTGCGATGCGGTCTGCCATAAACATGGCTTCTTCAGGGTCGTGGGTCACTAGCAGGGTCGCAGAGCCGAGTTTTTTCAACACGTGCAGCGTATCGTCTCGGATGCGATCACGTAGCCGCGCATCCAGACTAGAAAAGGGTTCATCCAGCAACATTAATTTAGGCGTGGGTGCCAGCGCTCGCGCCAGCGCAACGCGCTGCTGCTGCCCACCTGACAACATATGCGGATAGCTCTCGGCGTAGTCGGCCATGCCGAGTTGAGCGAGCAGTTCCAGCGCACGCTCCCGGCGCTGGCTAGAGGGCAAATTTTTCAGACCGAAGGTAACATTTTCCAGCACGCTAAGGTGTGGGAACAAGGCTGAGTCTTGGAAAGCGAGACCAACATTGCGCTTTTCCGGTGGCACATGACGCTTACCGGGTGCCGCAATGGATAGACCATCAAGACTAACCGAGCCTTCCTGCACGACCTCTAAGCCCGCAGCAATCCGAAGCAGTGTGGTTTTGCCGCAACCAGAAGGGCCTAGTAAACACACAACCTCGCCTGGAGCGATATCAAGATCAATGCCTTTCACCACTTTATTAGCCGCAAACGTGTGCTGAATACCACGAAGCGACAGTGCTGATGCAGGCGCCGACACATCGGAAAGTGACACAGTGGCCGTCATTATTTCACCATTGTCTCGTCCACCCGCGACATGATAAACGCATGCCGCTGCGAACACGGTTGAAAGTTATTTGCATTCTATTTTCTATTGAGTAGAGATGCACGTTTCTTGCTAAACAGCAGATGCGTTTCATTAGCATTTAACTTGACGCCAACCATGAGAAGCGTTTCAATACGCCACGTCGCTAATGCAACTTATTATCATAAACATTCAGGGTATTTGTTATGAAAAAAGCACGTCTTACGGCTACCGTAGCTGCCATCATGGCAGGTTCTGCTTTTGCAGGTAGCGCGCTCGCTAACGAGGTCAACATTTACTCCGCCCGCCATTACGACTCTGATGAGATTCTCTACAAAGCGTTCACTGAAGAGACCGGCATCGAAGTTAATGTCCTGGAAGGCGACTCCGACCAGTTGATGGAGCGCATGCAGCGTGAAGGCATTGCTAGCCCTGCTGACGTAATGCTTACCGTTGACGCAGGCCGCCTATGGCGCGCCGAGCAGGACGGCCTTTTTCAAAGCGTAGACTCTGACGTGCTTAACGAGCGCCTGCCAGAATCAATGCGCCACCCTGAAGGTTTGTGGTTTGGCTTTAGCCAGCGCGCACGGGTTATTTTCTACAACCGTGAGAACTTTGACCCCAGCCAAATCACTTCCTATGAAGACTTGGCCGATCCGCAGTTTGAAGGCCAAGTATGCATTCGCTCTTCCAACAACATTTATAACCAGTCGCTGCTAGCGTCAATGATTGAGCATCATGGCGAAGAAGGTGCGGAAGAGTGGGCCCAAGGCGTTGTGAATAATATGGCGCGCGACCCAGAAGGCGGCGATACCGATCAGATTCTTGGCGTTGCGAGCGGTGAGTGTGACTTAGCAGTTGCAAACCACTATTACTATGTTCGCATGCTGCATTCCGATGAAGATGCCGACCGCGAAGCCGCGCGCAAAGTGGGGGTGATTTTCCCCAACCAGGATGACCGTGGCACCCACATTAACGTTGGCGGCGCTGGCTTAGTGGCTAACGCGCAAAACCCAGAAAACGGCATTCGTTTCCTGGAGTTCTTAGCCTCTGACGAAGCTCAGGAAGTACTGGCTGACCGTAACTACGAGTTCCCCGTCGTGGAAGGCATCAAGAAAAACCCGGTGCTGGAATCTTGGGGTGATTTCGCCAAAGACGATATCAACATCAGCATCCTGGGTGAAAATAACCCAGAAGCGATTCGTATTTTCGACCGCGTAAGCTGGCGTTAAGCTCTGCGGCTCTTAGGACTCAGGAGCCACAAGCCTAACTAAAAAAACACCTGCAGCTCAGCTGCAGGTGTTTTTTATTGGGGTGCCGGTAACGACCCCGTAACGCCGTTTAAGCCTTACTTAGCCTAGAGGGCTTAGCCTAGCGGGCTTCATGCTAGTGGTTACTAGTGAGCTTCATCCCAGTTGGCGCCGCTTTCGGCTTCAACAATCAGCGGCACGCTAAGCGTGGCAGCGGCTTGCATACGCGCCTGAACTTGCTCAATAAACGCCTCAACCTGCTTATCGGCCACCTCAAACACTAGCTCATCGTGCACCTGCATAACCATGAGGGCGTCAAAATCGCCTTCAGCAAGCCAAGCATCGACATCAATCATCGCTTGCTTGATGATATCTGCCGCCGTTCCCTGCATAGGCGCGTTAATGGCAGTGCGTTCAGCACCCTGACGGCGATTGCGGTTTTGCGAGTGGATCTCTGGCAGGTACAGCCGCCGCCCTAGCACGGTTTCCACAAAGCCATCTTCTGCGGCCTGGGTGCGAATACGATCCATATAGCGAGCAACGCCAGGATAACGGTCAAAATAGCGGTCGATGTAGGTTTGCGCCTGATTGCGATCAATATGCAACTGGCGCGATAGGCCCCAAGCGCTCATGCCGTAAATTAGGCCAAAGTTGATCGCTTTAGCGCTGCGCCGCTGGTCGGCAGAGACCTTTTCAAGCGCAGTACCAAATACTTCGGCAGCGGTCGCTGTATGGATATCGCGCCCTTCCGCAAACGCCTCTAAAAGCCCTTTATCTTCTGAGAGGTGCGCCATAATACGCAGCTCAATTTGCGAGTAGTCTGCCGCCACAATGCGGTAGCCTGGGCGGGCAATAAATGCCTGACGAATTTTGCGTCCCTCTTCGGTACGAATAGGGATGTTCTGTAAATTCGGGTCCGACGACGAGAGACGCCCTGTCGCCGTCACCGCTTGGTGATAGCTGGTATGCACTCGGCCAGTGGTTTTATTGAGCAGGCGCGGTAGCTTATCGGTATAGGTGGACTTAAGTTTCGCCAGCCCCCGGTGCTGCATAATCACCTTGGGCAAGGGGTAATCCAGCGCCAACTCCTCTAGCACCGCCTCTGCAGTCGAAGGTGCGCCTTTGGGAGTTTTCTTGATCACCGGAATTTTCTGCTCTTCGAACAGAATCTGCCCCAGCTGTTTGGGCGAACCGAGATTAAACTCACGACCGGCTAACTCGAAGGCTTCGCTTTCAAGCTCACGAATACGGCGCTCTAGCTGCTGGCTTTGCTCGTGTAGACGTTCGGCATCCAGTGCGACGCCATTGCGTTCAATCCGCGACAAGACGTTAATCAGCGGCAGCTCAAGATGATCCAGCACGTCCGCTAAACGCCCTTCCCGTTCCACCTGAGGACGCAGTATTTCTTGCAGCCGCAGCGTGATATCGACATCTTCACAGGCATAAGGAACCGCTTGCTCTAAGGCGATCTGGTTAAAGGTGAGCTGCTTGGCCCCCTTTCCAGCGATCTCTTCGAAAGAGATGGTTTTTTCGCCCAAATACTTTAGCGCCAGCGAATCCATATCATGACGCGTGGCGGTGGAATTCAACACGTACGAGGCTAGCATAGTGTCGGCAAGCGGCCCCACCACGCGAATATCATAGTTTGCCAGCACGGAAATATCGTACTTAAGGTTCTGACCAATTTTGGTTTTTTCAGGATCTTCCAGCAGCGGCTTTAATGCCTGCAGAACCTGTTGACGATCAAGCTGTGCGGGCGCATCCAGGTAGTCATGGGCCAGTGGAATATAGGCAGCTTCACCGGCCTCCAGTGCCAAGCCAACGCCGACAATATCGGCGTCCATATAATTCAGGCTGGTCGTTTCTAAGTCGAAGCAAAAGCGCTCGGCTTTTTTCAGTCGCGCTAGCCACGCATCAAACTCAGCTTGCTCAACGATGACATGGTCGTTTCGCTGGCTGGAAGCCGCGGCGCTATCAGTCACGTCATTAGCAGCGTTATCAGGTGCAGGCTCGCCCTTCTTTACGTCATCGACGCCCTCGTCGGTACCTGCCAGAAGCTCAGCCAACCACTGCTTGAACTCCATTTCTTTATAGAGTTCTACCAGCGCCTCGCGGTCGGGATGCGCAATATCCAAGTCATCCAGCCCCACGGGCAGCTCGCAGTCGGTCTTAATGGTTGCTAGCTGATAAGAGAGAAAGGCCTGTTCACGGTGCTCTTCCAGCTTCTTGGGTAACGTTTTCGCACCACGGAAGCTGAGTGTCTTGACGTGCTCAAGATCGCCGTAAATTGTCTCTAAACCACCTTCCATACCTTGCAACAGGCCAATGGCCGTCTTTTCACCCACCCCCGGCACGCCGGGAATGTTATCAACCTTGTCCCCCATCAATGCCAAAAAATCAATGATCAGCGAGGGTGGTAGACCAAATTTCTCTTTGACGCCTGTTTCATCGAGGGTTTCTTCTTTCATGGTGTTGACCAATGTGATGTGGTCATTCACCAACTGCGCCATATCTTTATCGCCAGTCGAGATCACCGCATCACGGCCAGCCTGGGTGGCATGATGAGCCAGGGTACCAATCACATCGTCGGCTTCGACGCCTTCAATGCACAGCAGCGGTAAGCCTAGCGCTTTTACACAAGCGTGCAGCGGCTTAATTTGGCTGCGCAGGTCGTCCGGCATGGGCGGTCGATGAGCTTTGTAGTCGCTGTACATCTCATCGCGAAAGGTTTTTCCTGGTGCATCAAACACCACCGCCATTGGGCTTTCCGGGTAGTCTTTGATCAACCGCTTGAGCATATTTAATACGCCTTTCACGGCCCCCGTAGGCTGGCCGTTGGAGGTCGTTAACGGTGGCAGCGCGTGAAAAGCGCGATATAGGTACGATGAGCCATCGACAAGCACGATTGGGGCACGGGCCATAACCAATTCCATTGTTAGCAACACAGTAAGAAGTCTATTAGCTATGATACGCGTTCACGGCAATGGCTGCAGAAACAACCGCTACGAATAACGCATTTCAAACTCACACAACGCTGCCAACTGACCCTGCAAGCCGCTACAATAATGGGCTTAGCAACCTGGGCGAGATTCTCATGGCTGTATTTACCCCGCTGAGCGACGTTCAGGTCGCCGCGTTTTTGGAAAAGTTTGATGTCGGCAGCTTCGTTTCGCTACAAGGCGTTGCCGGTGGCACAGAAAACTCGACGTTTTTTGTGACCACCGATCGTCGTGAGCTGGTGTTAACCCTGTTTGAACAGGGCGAACATGAAGAGCTGCCGTTTTTTGTCGAGTTGTTGGATTATCTGGATGAGCACCGTTTGCCGGTGCCCGGTACTATTCACGACCGCGAAGGGATTGCGCTACACAGTTTGGCAGGTAAGCCTGCTTTACTGTTTCCACGCCTACCAGGCAAGCATCCTAGCGCCCCCAACCTTGCCCAATGCCAAGCGCTGGGCAATACGTTGGGGCACTTGCATGTTGTCTCCCAGCGTTTTCCTGGCCATCGGCCAAACCCGCGCGACCTTCACTGGCTGCGAGCAGTGCATCACAAGGTGCTGACGTATATCAGCCCTGACGACCAAACGCTGATGAAAAATGAAGTCGATGACTTCGAAGGTGCCTTTAGCCAGCACGGCGAGCTACCGCAAGGAGCGCTTCACGGCGACTTATTCCGTGATAACACACTGTTTGAGGGCGACCAACTAGGCGGTATTATCGATTTTTATAACGGTTGCACCGGCGATTTGCTATTTGATCTCGCCATCGTCATTAACGACTGGGCAACCAATGAGGATGGCTCGCTGAATGCTGAGCGTTATGAAGCCATTCTGAGCGCTTACCAAGCACGTCGCCCTCTCACCGCTGATGAGCGTGAACTATGGCCAGCCATGTTGCGCATGACAGCGTTGCGATATTGGCTATCGCGCCTGCTGGTCGTCTATGTTGACCCACCAGCCCATGACCTAACGCCTCATGACCCTGAGCGTTTCCGAACCATTTTAAAAGCGCGCATTGCATTTGGCGCACTACCGCTCCCAGAGGTTTCTTGATGATCGAATCGGTGACCACCAGCGCCCAGGCCTTACGTGCCCGACGCACATGGAATATTGACCAATGGGGCAGTGGCTACTTTGATGTGGACGACCACGGGCAAGCCTTGGTTCGTCCGCTAGGTAGCGACGCAGAAGGCCCAGCATTGCCGCTTAGCGGGCTTGTGCGTCAGTTGCAGACTGCGGGTCTGCGGTTGCCGGTACTGGTAAGGTTTAGCGACATTCTGCACGACCGCGTAGAACAGCTGTGCGGTGCGTTTGATGTCGCGATGCAGGACATCGACTATCAGGGCGGCTACACAGCCGTTTATCCGATCAAAGTGAATCAGCAGCGCCGCGTGGTGGAAGAGATCCTCGCCACCTCCGAGCGGGGCAATGGTCGCGTAGGCTTAGAAGCAGGCAGTAAACCGGAGCTGCTGGCAGTGCTGGCGCTGTCGGATGGCGGCTCCTCGCTGATCGTCTGCAATGGTTATAAAGACCGCGAGTACGTTCGCCTAGCGCTGCTGGGTGAAAAGCTGGGGCATCGCGTTTACCTGGTCGTTGAGAAGCTGTCTGAGCTGGAACTTATATTAGAAGAGGCGCGTGAGTTGGAAGTCACCCCGCGTATTGGTTTGCGGGCACGGCTTGCCTCAGTGGGTAAGGGTAAATGGCAAAACACCGGCGGCGAGAAGTCAAAGTTTGGTCTGACTGCCAGCCAAATTCTTGACGTAGTCGCGACCTTGCGCGCTCAAAATGCGTTAGAGAGCCTACAGTTAGTGCACTTTCATCTCGGCTCGCAAATTGCCAATATTCGCGACATTCAGCGCGGTCTGCGGGAATGCGCCCGTTTTTACCAAAACCTGGTGAGCCTAGGGGCACCGATTGATACCGTCGATGTGGGTGGCGGTCTAGGAATCGACTACGAAGGTACTCGCTCACGTAGCTACTGCTCAGCCAACTACTCCATGCAGGAGTATGCACGTAACGTCGTTAGCGCCTTTGCGCAGCTGTGTCAGGAGGCTGACCTTCCCCAGCCTCATCTGATCAGTGAGTCAGGCCGTGCGCTAACGGCTCATCATGCCGTGTTGATCACCAACGTGATTGGCGAAGAGCGCGTTAATGATTCGCCTCCAGAGCGCTCTTCTCAGGAAGACCTCCAGGTGGAAGCCCTGTGGCGGGTTTTTGAGCAGTTAGCCGAAAGCCAGGAGCCCCGTGTCTTGGTGGAAGCTTGGCATGACCTTCTGCAAGCGGTTAGTGAGCTGCAAGACCGTTTCGTAATGGGCTTAAGTGATATCAATGCCCGTGCCGAAGGTGAACGGCTTTATATGGCAGCCTGTGCTCGCCTACGCGGCCAGCTTGATACCCGTAATCGCGCGCACCGGGAAATTATGGACGAACTGGCTGAAAAGCTAGCCGATAAGCTGTTCGTCAATTTCTCATTATTCCAGTCGGTGCCTGACGTCTGGGGGATCGAACAGATATTCCCTGTTCTGCCATTGAGCGGGCTAGACCAGCCCCCCACTCGTCGCGCAGTCATTCAGGATATTACCTGCGATTCAGATGGCCGCATTGATAGCTACGTGGATGGCCAAGGCGTGGAGAGCACACTACCGTTGCCCGAGTGGGCAAGCGATGACGAGCGTTGGCTAGGCTTCTTCCTGGTAGGTGCCTATCAGGAAATTCTTGGCGACTTGCACAACCTTTTCGGCGATACCGACTCAGTCGATGCCGCACTGGGTAAAGATGGCGAGTGGGTTCTGTCTAACCTACAGGCAGGCGATACGGTGGCCGATGTTTTAGCCTACGTGAATTTTGATGCTCGAGTGCTTAAGCAAAAGCTCACCGAGCAACTGATCACTAGCGGCTTCTCAACCCAAGAGCAGGCAAAGTTTGCCGCTAGCCTGAGCGAAGGCCTGGATGGCTACACCTATTTAGAATAGTACTTATAGAACCGTGCTTATAGAGCAGTGCTTTTAGAATAGGCCAACGAAAAAGCCACTGACATCGTCGGTGGCTTTTCGCATAACGGCTAACGCTTAGCTAGTGTTGGTTTTGGCATCATCGCCATCCAACTACTCTACTACGCTAGTGGTGATTTCTAACCCGCCGGTCAACGTTAAATGCAGCGAAGCCCCACGGGGCAATTCACCCACACCCGCAGGTGTTCCTGTCAAAATGACGTCACCCGGCTCTAGCGTGAAGTGACGGCTCATCTCTGCCACCAACGTCGGGATCGCGAAGATCATATCGGCACCTTCTCCGTGTTGACGCTCTTCACCATCAATCTCAAGGGTGAACACCAACGCGTTCCAATTGGGAACGCGGCTTAGCGGCAAGAACGGAGATAGTGGGCAAGCACCATCAAATGCTTTTGCTATTTCCCACGGGTGCCCCTTCTCTTTCAGCTTGGTTTGCACATCTCGCAGCGTTAAATCCATCGCCAGGCCAATGCCCACAATAGCACGCTCAGCTTCATCTTGGGTCGCGTGAGTCAGGGTCTCCCCCACCAAAAGCGCGAGCTCGACTTCGTAATGTATATCACCCCGTGAAAACGGCGGATCTAGGGGTTTAGTCAAGTCCACCACACTGGTGGCGGGCTTCATAAATAACAGAGGCTCACTGGGAACCGGATTATCCAGTTCTTTGGCATGGTCGGCATAGTTGCGGCCAACGCAGACGATTTTGCCCAACGCGTGGGGAAACTCCTGGCCATCGGTAAACTGTGGAACAAAACGCATGGCGGGTCCTCTCCTTCTCATTATGCGTGCCGCATTCGCAACGACAGGCGCAACAGTCTACCCCAGCTATGCGTATGTTCCACAACCTCTTCTATAGCATTTCATACATACCACCAGTGATACGTTAGATTATGCGTCGGGCGTCCAGCGATCATCAGGCCCATGCGCCAAAAAGCGAGGACGCTGCTTGGGAGCAGCAAACGGTGCAACACAGCGATTATCCGGACGGTTAAACACAAAGAATACGTTGCTGCGGGGGTCTGGCGACAAATTGGCATTAGACGCATGCAGCGTGTTGCAATCAAAGAGCAGCAATCCCCCTGCTTTACCTTTTGGCGCTTCAATACCATATTTTGCTACTAACTGAGTCAGCGCTTCTGGGCTGGGCACGCCAATCTCCTGTGCTTTAAGCGAGCTTTTGTGGTTATCCTCTGGTGTTTCCCCCAAACAAGGCACAAATTCCAAATGGGAGCCTGGAATCAGCATAAGCGGGCCATTAAATTCATGGTTGTCGGTCAAGATCAGTGAAGCGCTAACAGCATGCATACTCGGCATGCCGTCTTCCGCGTGCCACGTCTCGAAATCAGAGTGCCAATTAAACCCTTTACCTGCAAAACCTGGCTTATAGTTAATCCGTGACTGATGCACATATGGATTAGCACCAATGATCTGCCGGGCTGCACCTGCCAAGCGTTCGTCACTGGCCAGTTGACCTAATCGTTCAGAAAGCCTATGCACGGCAAACAACGAGCGAATATCGTGGCTTTCTGGCTCAGTAACGCTGAATTCTTGATCGCGATAAGCACTATTACTCATCAATAATGTCATTTCATGGCGAAGTGCCTCCAGCTCTTCACCTGAAATGAGGTTTGGAATAAACAAAAAACCTTTGCGTTCAAACTCATCCAGCTGCTCTGAGGATAGCGGCCCTGATAAATTTCGACCTTTAACCACCGCATCGCGACGCGGCTGAGTTAGCGAAGCTGGAGCTGCTGCTAGGCGCGTTGGGTACTCATCTTTCACCGCTGTACGTCGCGCCGACGGCATATCCAACATTTCATTATATTGCTTATAGACAGTAATCGTTTTGAGAGAATTGTTGCTGACTGTCATCTAATCCACTCCTTGTATGATTAAATTTCAGACCGATAAAACATGTAGCGGCTTCCGCTTTCACATAACACAGCCAATAGGGTAGCTAAATACTTAGCCCTTGCAACCGCCACATCTTCATTTTATAACGTGTGTTATGAAATTTCTTTAAGCACTCTCAAACAAGACCTAGCAACGACTTTAAAAAACCATTACAGAAAAATATATCCATAAATAAAATCGCTATAAAACCGACACATCTTATCATTTTCTTCAAATTTAAATGCCTGATATCAATCCGAGTTTTACGAATATTTTTTCTGCTCAAGCGCCCTTACACAGGGTAAGTGGCATAGTGAATTTGGCCACCTCATTAGAGGTACCAATATGCACCAAGACATCATTAGGTGGCACCACATCATGAAAAACTCACACTCTTACATCAGGGCACTCTTATTATACTAACTGAGACAATGACATTAAAATTAATCACATTTTAGTCATCACATCATCTTCATATCGCATTCAGCCTTTCACAGCTCCAGCAAACTGGTGTGTTATAAAAAAACAATCAAGCAGCGATGAATAAAAAAAAGGTTTACTATTTATATAAAGCATTAAAACAAGAGCAGACTCAGGTTGTTAACAAAGTATCGGACAGAAGCTAAGGTAGCAAAACATTATCAATCCGATTATTATTTTATGACGCAAACCTAGGGAAGGTCTGAATAACTGCCGATATTCATCAACGCAGGGGACTTTCACCCCCAAGTCATCCTGAGGCACCACCCTCAGGAATAGCGCCTATTAAGGCGCTGCGCGCCATGCCTGGCGCACCATAAAAAAAGCGCCCTAGGAAACCCTAGGACGCTTTACACGCCTGCCGGTGCTCTATTCAGCAGTGTTCAAACGCTTAGTGCGGCGCTTTTTCAGCAGCGGTAAACCAAGCGATAGCACAGCGATGACCAGTAACGACAGTGAAATCGGCTTGTCGATAAAGGTCGTCCAATCCCCACCGGAGATCTGCAGCGCGCGACGCATGGACTCTTCCATGATGTTGCCAAGAATGAGCGCCAGAATCAGCGGCGCGGCAGGGAAGCCGAACAAGCGCATTCCCAAACCAACCAAGCCAAAACCAAGCAGCAGTAATAAGTCGAACACGCTGAAGCTCATACCGTACACACCGATCATGCAGAAGATCAAAATCAGTGACAGCAACAATGGCTTGGGCAGATCGAGAATCTTGGCGATCAGCGGAATCAGCGGCAGGTTAAGCACCAGTAGGAAGATATTGCCGATATACATACTGGCGACCACGCCCCAGAACACATCAGGACGCTGTTCAAGCATCATCGGGCCAGGATTAACGCCCATCACCAACAGTGCGCCAAGCAGTACGGCGGTGGTGCCAGACCCCGGCACCCCCAAGGTTAACAGCGGTACAAACGAACCGGTGCACGCCGCATTATTTGCCGCTTCTGGCGCAGCAACGCCTTTGATGTTGCCTTTACCAAAGGTATCGCCGTCTTTGGCAATGCGTTTTTCCATGCTATAGCCAAGAAACGAGCCGATGGTCGCGCCGGCGCCCGGCAGTACACCGGTAAAGAAGCCCAATACTGAACTGCGGCTAACAGGGCCTGCTATCTGCTTGACTTCACTGCGGGACAATTTCAACGACCCGATCGCGTTACGTGGCGCTTCTTTACCACCACCTCCGCGCAGCAACATGTAGAACACTTCGGCTAACGCGAAGATACCCAGCGCGACGACCAGAAAGTCGATACCGTCGAGCAGGTGAATAGAGCCAAAGGTAAAGCGCTCGGTGCCGGTTTGCATATCAATCCCGACAATCGAGATCATCACCCCGATAACAGCGGCAATTAAGCCTTTAACCAGCGACTTATCGGATAGCGACACAACCGCGGTTAAGCCCAGCACCATCAACGCGAAGTATTCAGCAGGGCCAAAACTTACCGCGACTTTGGAGAGCAGCGGCGCAATTAACATCAAGAAAACAACGGAGATGGTACCGCCAACAAAGGAGGAGTAAGCGGCAATCGCCAGCGCCTTACCTGCCAACCCTTGCTTGGCCATCGGATAGCCGTCAAAAGAGGTCGCAACCGTTCCCGCCACACCGGGGGCGTTCAGCAAAATAGACGAGGTGGAGCCGCCAAAAATAGCGCCGTAATACACCCCGGCCATCAAGATCAGCCCTGAAGAGGGCTCCATAGCGAAGGTAATCGGGATCATCAGCGCCAACGCGCTGATCGGCCCAAGGCCGGGCAACATGCCGATAATGGTGCCAGCAAAGACACCGGCAAAGACGTAAGCGATATTGATAGGCTCAAGCGCGATGCCAAAGCCGTACATTAGATTGTTAAAGGCATCCATGGGAGTGTCTCTCTTTTAAACCCGCTAACAGTGGGCAAGCGCGGCCTGGTTAAAACGGCAGCACGCCAGTGGGTAGGTAAACATCCATTACCCGCGTCATGGTCAAATACAGCGCTAACACCACCCCAAGCGATGTTGCCAGATTGACCCCATGGCGGCGGTAGCCGTAGTAAGCGGTTAGGCCAACACACAGCAGCGTTGAAGCCAGCACAAAGCCTAACGGCACAAGCAGGAACGCGTAGGCCGCAATGGCGATGGCGGTGACGATCACCCGCGCCCAAGGCGTTAGCAGTAGCGGCCCCTGGGTTTCGGCTTGATCAATCTGATCGGCACCCGCAATAGGGCCCGGACGCTCAAAAAACAAGCACGCCGACAGCAATAGCAGAGAAACACCTAACACTTTTGGAAATAGGTCAGAATCCACTGGGCGGGGCAGCGGAAAGTTGGGGATTTGCCAGGCCATTGCCAGATAGGCAGCCGCCACTAACGCCAACACAAGCGCTAGCCATTGGTTGGTATTGAATCGAGTCATGGGAAAGCTCTCCGAAGACGTCATTGCTGAACAGCAAGACCCTTGCGGTATCAGACGGAAGATCCCGGTGGCACGCTGCCACCGGGGGAGCCTTTGGGACGAGCGCTTACTGGCGCATCAGCCCCAGGTCGGTCAACACGCTGCTAAACTGCTCTTGTTGCTCATCCAGGAAGGTAGCGAAGGCGTCGCTATCCTGGTAGGCATCAATCCAGCCCAGCTGGTCGCTTGCTTCGCGCCATGCATCCGTTTCGAGCATTTCGGCGAAGAGCGTCTCGTAATATTCAACCGCCTCTTCAGGCATTTCCGGCGCGCCCATTACGCCACGCCAAATATCGAAGGTGTAGTCGTAGCCCTGCTCTTGGTAAGTGGGTACATCGGCCAGTCCACCGCCCAGGCGCTCTGCGGAAGACACGCCCAGCGCGCGTAGCTGGCTACCTTCACCCAGCTGACCTACCGCTTCACCGGCACCGCCAATAACTGCCTCGATATGGCCACCCATCAGGTTAGTCATGGCATCGCCACCACCTGAGAAGGGAATGTAGTTGACCGAGGAGGCTTCCATACCCGCCGCGGAAGCAAGACCGGCAACCGAGATGTGGTCCATCGAGCCCGGCGCACTACCGCCACCCACGCTTAAGCTAGGGTTCTCTTTGAGCGCTGCGAAAAGATCATCCAGGTTTTGATACTCGGAGTCTGCCGCCACCAAAATAATCGAATAGTCGGTATTGATGCGCGCAATCGGGGTGAAATCAGTGTGGTCGTAACGCGATGCGCCTGCCAGGGGAACTAAAATCATCGGCGGGCTGGTAGCGAAAAGTTTATGCGGATTGCCGCTATCACGGGCTACCTGAGCCCAGGCAACTGCACCGCCGCCGCCAGGTACGTTAATGGCTGCGAAGCTTTCGTCGGCCAGCTCTTCTTGCTGAATAACGCGGAACATGGTGCGCACTAGCGTGTCCCAGCCGCCACCGGGGTTGGCCGGTGCAACAAACTCAATCGAACGGCTCGGTGTCCACTCTTGGGCGCTGGCGGACGTTGTCATGGCAAAGGCTGCCATCGGTAAAGCAAGCACGGCAAAGCGCTTTAGGGGAAGCATGGTCATGGGCGTTCTCCACATTAGCTATGTTGTTATATTGGCTGTGTTATAGATGGTTGTTATCTACGTATCTTTGTGTGGTTACGCCCTGCACATTAGAAGACCGCTACTCCTCGCGACAAGCTTATGACCATTAATGGCAAAAAGTGCTTTTTGTGCGTTTTGTTCATTTTGTTCACGGCCGGTTAGAACGGCTTGTTTACAGCGATTCCAGCCATGTTGAGGAAGACTCAAGCAGCCGATAGCGCCGCTCAGGGCGACCGACATCGCCATAGCCAATTTCTGCATTAACCGCTTGTTCAGCCACTAAAAACTCCAAATAACGCCGCGCTGTTGAACGGCTTGCGCCCATTGCCTGCGCTACCTGCATCGCCGTTTGGGAATCATGTTCGGCTGCCAGCGACTCCACCACACGACGCAGGGTCAAACGGTCAATGCCCTTAGGCAGCGTGCGCGTAGCTTGCCGCGCAGATTCACCTGGCTGTAAGCGAGCAAGCACTTGGTCCAGCTCGTCTTGACTCATTTCAGCCCGGTTCGCCAATGCCTCTCGCTCGCGACGAAAACGTGTCAGCATTTGTGTCATACGCGCCGCTTCAATCGGTTTAATCAGATAATCAAAGACGCCACCACGCAACGCTTCGCTGATGGTTTCTACTTCGCGGGCGGCTGTCACCATGACGATATCCACATGCACATAGTCGCGGCGAATCGCCCATAGCAGCTCCAGACCCTCTACATCAGGCAAGTAAGCATCTAATAAGATGAGCTGAACAGCATCAGCATGCTGGGCCATCAGGGCTTTTGCTTCACTGCCGTTACGTGCCAGCCCCACCACATAAAAGCCGTCGCTCTGCTCAATAAAAGCCTTATGGATATCAGCAATGCGAAAATCGTCTTCGACGACCAAAATACCGTACTGCGCCGCAGACATAGTGTTTCCTCTTCCTGGCGTCGTTATTATGATTTAAGGCGTTGTGGCGACTTGGTCGCAAAGCGAACGATCCAGCACGGCAATAAAGCACGCGCCGCCTAGCTCGCTCTCTTCTAATGTCACCTCGCCGCCATGCTGACGGCACAACCGCGCGACCAGTGCTAATCCAATGCCACGATGTTTACCGGTTTTGGTAGAAAACCCATCTTGAAAGATCGACTCCGCATGCTCGCCGGGCACACCTGAGCCGTTATCCTCTACCTCAATCAACAGCTGCTCGCCCAGATCCGTAAAGAACAGGCGAACTTTCGGTGTGTCACTGTTTGGACCATTAAGCGCTGCATGACAGGCGTTATCTAATAAGTTGCCCACAACGCTAATCATGACCTCCTGCCCAGTGACCGTCAGTGGGCAAGAGAGCGAGCTCTGCTCATCAATTTCCAGCGCAACTCCCAACTCCCCTGCTCGCGTCAATTTACCCAACAAGATGCCGCTGAGTACCGCGTCAGCTACGTGACGCATTAAAAAGCTCATTTGCGCCTGGGCACGTTCGGTTTCATGATGAATCAACGCTAGCGCCTCATCAACGCGATTAAGCTGCAAGAGACCAGAAATGGTGTATAGCTTGTTGGAAAACTCGTGGGCCTGGGCACGCAGCATATCCACATCACGGCTTGCCCGGGTAAGTGCCTGAGAAAGATCAATAATTTCCCGGCGACTGCGAAATGTCGCAACGGCGCCTTCGATCTCTCCTTCGTGCAGAATGGGCACTCGATTAGCCACCACAGGATGGTCGCCCAGCCACATTTCCTGGTCAAACTCTTGCTCGCCGTGCTTTAACACCTCGATCAAGCGCGAGTTGGGCACCACCTCACGAATTGGTTGCCCCAGCAAGACCTGTTCATCCGATAGCCCTAGAAAACGGCGGGCCTGCTGATTCACTAAGGTGATCTGGCCATCGCGGTTAACCGCCAGAATACCTTCGTGGATAGATTGCAAGATGGCCTCTTTTTCCATGGCCAAGCGGGCTATTTCATAAGGTTCTAAACCAAGGATGACTTTTTTAAGGTGCTGCGACAGCCAATAGGCCCCGGCAAATCCTAGCAAAATCATCAGCGCCACTAACGCCCACCCCAGGCTGGTATAGCGAGCCACATCCATATCGACTCGTTCTAGCATAAAGCCCACCGAAACTACCCCGATGATATTACCCTCTTCATCCCAGATAGGCGTTTTGCCGCGCATGGCGGTGCCTAACGTTCCGGTAGCTTCCGATACGTATGACTGACCGTAAATCAGCACCTGATCGTTATCCCCGCCCACCATTGGCTGACCAATACGCTCAGGCACGGGGTGCGAGTAGCGAATCGACTGGGCATTCCCCACCACCACATAACGGGCACCGGTTTCATGGCGAACGCGTTCAGCAAGCGGCTGGATAATCAGCGAAGGGTCGGGGGTCGAGAAAGCATTAACAATTTGCGGCATGCCCGCGACGGTTTTGGCCACTGCCAATGCCCGTTCGCCCATTTGGTGGGTGATAATTTCTGCTTTACGGTGGTTCAGATAGGTGCCTTGCGCTAGCAACATACCCGCCAGCAGAAAGCCGACCAGCAGCATGACTTGCAGGCGAAAACTTCGCTTGTACCAGCGGCGTTTGGCACGAGTACGGCGCCAGCGCTGTAATTCGGCCAACGTACGTGGGCGTGGGGCGGTCATAAAGGAACTCACTAGGCGCGACAGCGTCATTATGGCATGCAGCGCCAAGCGGCGTTAGCCGTTGCGCTTTTTCGACTATTTACTTATTTAGCAGCCACTGATTTTGTTTTTATCGATATACTCAGCGCTTTTAAAGCGTGCATGACGAACTCTCATCCTGCAACATCGCAGCCGCTCACAAAGACCGCTACTCAGGAGGAGTTACTTGTTGAGTTTATTAAGAAATGTCTTATTAGCTAGCTTGTCGCTATGGGCAACTTCCGCCGCTGCTTATCCATTTTACGCCCCACCACCGCCACAAGATGATACGCCGGTGTTTAGCGGCGATGCCGAACTTGGTTTTACCCACCTTTCCGGCAACACCAATAGCCAAACATTGATCGGCAAGACACGGCTGACTTGGCTGACGGGGGATTTCACTCATTCGCTGCGCGGTGAAGTCCGCAATGTGAGTAAAAACGGAGAAACCAGCGCTGAGCAATATTTAGTAGCAGGCAGGGAGCGTTTTGATTTTAGCGGCCCCCACTATCTGTTTGGCTTTGCCCGCTGGGAAAAAGACCGCTTTGCCGGCTACGACCAGCAGCTTTCTGCCATTGGTGGCTATGGGAGGCAATTGCTAGCGGGTGAACAACATTCACTATCGTTAGAAGCAGGCCCTGGCTATCGTAATGACCGATTACGCGGCGCTGATAATGAGCAATTGGCAGTTGCTTATACAGCACTCGACTATCAATTTGGCTTCTCAGATTATGCGGATATCGTTCAAGAAATGTCGGTGGAATATACCCGTCAGAACACTACAGCGCGTTCATTAACGGCACTAACGGCTCGACTAAATTCACGACTTTCGCTACGCCTTTCCCATGAAATCAAACACAACTCGCAGCCGCCTGAGGATACTAGCGAACGTACTGACAGCACCACCAGCGCATCACTGCTCTATCACTGGTAGCGCGCCGCTGCTTTCCTGTCACACAAAGAAATATTTTTTATTATCAGTGGTTTACAAAAAACGCCGACCAATTGCGGCTGCCATTAACCTATTCATCATGGTGCATCTCGCTTATTTTTCGCACTATTTTTATGCAATCCTCCTCGGGCATTAGACTTTGGTCTATATACAAGATATACTGTCCACAGTTTCCTGTCCTCGCGCCATTCATTGAATGGCGCTTTTTTTTGTTTCGAAAATCGGATGCTTTTAGGCATTACGCCTACTCACGCACGGTTTAGTTAAGCTCAATGCTCTGCTTACCCATCCCCTGATTAAACATACTCCTGATTAAACATAGGTGTTCTTAATGAACCACCCTGCCAAGACAAGCGAGGGCACTATGCGGTTTTCCCTCGGCGATCCCATCGTACTGGTGCTTAGCATCGGTTTCATCGTGGCGTTTCTTGCCCTCTCCTTTTATGACATTGATCTTGTCGCCAACTCAATCAGCGCCGGCTTTGCTTGGACAGCCCTAGTGCTAGGCAGCTACTTTCAATTGTTACTGTTACTGACTTTTTTTATTGCCATTGGTCTAGCAGTTACGCCAGCGGCAAAAGCCAAGATTGGCAATCTTGATGCACCAGAAATGAGTACCTTTAAGTGGCTATCGATTATTCTGTGCACATTGCTGGCAGGAGGTGGGGTCTTCTTCGCCGCCGGAGAGCCGGTCTATCATTTTGTGGTAACGCCTCCTGCCTTTGACACCGAAGCGGGCACCGCCGAAGCCGTCTCAAGCGCCCTTGCCCAATCGTTCATGCACTGGGGCTTTTTGGCCTGGGCGGTACTTGGCTCGCTAACCGCGGTGGTGCTTGCCCACGCTCACTATGTGAAAGGCCAGCCACTGCAACCACGCACACTGCTTTACCCGGTTTTTGGCGAGCGGCTTATGCGTGGCCCGCTAGGTAGCGTGCTAGACGCTTGCTGCGTGATTGCGTTGGTAGCAGGTACTGTCGGCCCCATCGGATTTCTAGCGACTCAAGTAAGTTTTGGCTTGCATGAGCTGTTCGGTCTTCCCGACGGCTACCTCGGGCAGCTTATTATCCTTGCGGTACTAGGTTGCATTTACGTGCTCTCTTCGATGAGCGGTGTTCATAGAGGCATTCAACTACTTAGCCGCTTTAACGTACTGCTGGCACTTGCCATTGGCGCGGTGATCATCGTGTTTGGCCCTACGCTGTTTTTGGTCAACACTTATATGTCGAGCATGGGCGCTTACATTAGTAATTTTTTCACCATGGCAACCATGACCGCCGACACCGCTCCCGCTTGGTGGATGCAGTGGTGGACCGTCTTTTTCTTTGCCTGGTTTATTGGCTATGCACCGCTGATGGCGATTTTCGTGGCACGTATTTCACGCGGACGCAGTATTCGCGAAATGATTCTTGCCGTGGCGGTACTCGCCCCGATTGCGACGACCGTATGGTTCACTCTGCTGGGCGGCTCAGGCGTTTATTATCAGCTCACGGGCGTCATTGATCTGACAGAAGCACTGAATAATTTCCAGTTTGATGTCGCGACGCTTACCGTGGCCCAAGCGCTCCCCGGCGGCACCTGGATGGCACTGGCAATTTTGTTATTGACGACAATTTTTGTGGCCACCACAGGTGATTCGATGAGTTATGCCATTGCCGTAGTGGGGGCTGGCCATGATGACCCAAGCCCATACGTACGTGCTTTCTGGGGGATTGCCATGGCGCTAATGGCGGCGGTGCTGCTGTATATGGGAGCAGGGCAAATTGGTGCCTTACAGCAATTTATCGTGATTACCGCGATTCCCGTTTCACTGATTTTACTGCCATCGCTGTGGAATGGCCCCCAGGCAGCCTATGCCATGGCGCGCGAACAGGGCATTATCGAGTAACGGTTGATAGTCCTTATGCGGCCCTGATGTTATAGCTCTGATGTTATAGCCCTAATGTTATAGACCTTCCAGCAGGCGCAGAATCATCTGCGGCTGCTGGTTGGCTTGAGCCAAAATAGCGATACCGACCTGCTGCAGAATTTGCGCGTGAATTAGATTAGAAATTTCACGGGCATAATCCGCGTCTTGGATGCGCGACTGAGCAGCAGACGTATTAATAATGTTGGTATTGAGTCCATCGATCACACTTTCGAAGCGATTTTGTACCGCGCCTAAATAACTCCGCTGGCGATCCACCTGTTTAATGGCGCCATCTAGCGCCTTAAGCGGGTTATCCGTTGCGTTGCCATCATCTAAAACACTAAAGCTTTCCAGCCCCAATGCCTGCCTATTCATGGCTGCTAAGCGCACCGCAATGCTATCGCCATCGTTAGCACCCACCTGAATATTTACCTCTTTGCTACTATCAAACAAGCCAATGCCGTTGAAGTTACTCTGTTCGGCAAGACGATCAATCTCATCTAGGCGCTGATTGATCTCATTTTGAATTGAGTCAAGATCATCGGGAGCATTAGTGCCGTTAGCCGCTTGAACACTCAATTCACGAATACGCTGCAAGTTATCGTTAATTTGATTGAGCGAACCCTCTGCTGTTTGCACCATGGAAATGCCGTCATTGGTATTGCGAATGGCTTGCTCCATACCACGCAGCTGAGCCCCCATGCGATTGGCAATCGCCTGACCTGCCGGGTCATCCTTGGCACTATTGATACGTAGCCCAGAAGAAAGACGCTCCATAGCGGTCTGCATCGATTGCTGACTGCTACGCAGATTATTCTGCACGATAAGAGACATCAGATTGGTGTTTAGGCTTAGCAACGCTCGTCTCCGAGGCAGGTCAGCCTGCCCAACAGTAGGAGGCTACACTGCTATTATCGGCCGCAACGCAAAAATCATGAGCATGCTCGTTGTTTAAGTGTCCGGCGGCTGGCAGCCAGCACTTCATCTACCGGGCGACGCACGTAGCTATGCTGGTAGTACCCCTCATCGATGACTTCGCCATCCCACGCCACAATATCCAAGTCCATGGTTCTCGGCCCTGATTTAATCGGGCCTCGCACACGTCCGAGACGATTTTCCACCTCTTTTAAGTAAGCGCGAAAAGCGTCGTGATCAAGAGATGTACGCACAAGTAAGGCTGCATTCAGGAAGTCCGGCTGGTGTTGGTAGCCAACCGGCGTTGTGCGAATCGCTTCTGAGCTGGCTATCAGCTCACACTCGCTGCGCAAAATAGTCAGTGCTTCGTGAAAGTGGTGTTCCGGCTCAATATTGGTACCGAGAGAGATTAAGCATTCATGGAGGGGCGTATCTGGCGTAGTGTTTAACGATGAGAGTGGCATAGCTGCATCCTAATCTTGTAGACCCTACTTTAGAAACCCGGCGCTTAGCGTCAAAATTCGAAGGCGGCTGTCAGGTCATATTGATGATACGTAAGATTAGCTTGCCTGCTATTTTGTTCAAGCTATGTACAAGATATTGACAAACGCTACGCTCACGCAGAAAGTCATACTCAACGCTAACGTTAATCCACTTGGGGAACTTGCATGAGTTCATCAGCTGCACTGATCACTGGCGGCGCAACACGTTTGGGACGCTATTTCGCCGAAGCCCTAGCGGCTAAGGGCTATGATATTGCCTTACATGTGAATAGCTCACGGGGTGAAGCCGAAGACGTTGCCAAGACGATTCGCGCCAAAGGACAGCGCTGCGAAATACTGCCATGCAATTTCCTGAGCGACTCTCTTGAAGAACTTGTGACAGCCGCCAAACAACACTTCCCAAACTTAAATGTGCTTCTTAATAGCGCCTCTGCATATGAACCTGCTCCCATTTCAGGCACCGACATGGCCATGCTGGAAACGCAGTTTAGGGTCAATATGTTTACACCGTTGCTGCTCACACGTTACTTTGCAGACGCCGTCGATAGAGGCCAGGTCATTAATATTATTGATAATAAAGTGGCCTATCACCAGTACCCGTATGCCGCGTATCTATTATCGAAAAAGAGCCTTTCTGATATGACGCGTATGGCAGCGCTAGAGTTTGCACCACGCCTGCGTATTAATGGTATTGCTCCCGGCGTGGTACTGCCCGCTTCTCAACGCACCAGCGACTATATTCAGTGGCGAATTGAAGGTATACCCGTTAAGCACCAGGGTGATCCCGCCCACCTTGTACAAGCGTTGCACTATTTATTAGACAATGAGTTTGTTGCTGGGCAAATTCTATTTGTCGATGGGGGTGAGTCGATCAACCTTGAAGGGCAACATTCCGAAAACTATCCAGGCTGAAAGCATTCCAACCTATCTTTCAAATCTATCTTTAAAACTTATCTTTAAAACCTGTCTTTAAAATCTGTCTTTAACGCCCTCTTACGCCATACGCTGCCGATGCTTATTAAGTCATTCGGCAGCTTTTCGTTGACGGTACGTTAAGCCCTGCACGATTTAATCAAAGGTCACATTTCCCACCTTCCATGGACAGAAGAGTTGTCTGTAGACTCGTGAAAGTCGCCTTATTTCAGCTGGCATGCAACCCATCTAGGCGACTATTCCAACAATAAAAAGGAAATTCTCATGGAAAAACTCGCGCAACGACTGGGGCTGCGCACGGACCCCACCATTTTTTTTACTTCGGCTGGCTTGATGGTGCTGTTTCTTGTCGCACTCATTATTGCCCCCGAGACGATCGGAAGCATTTTTGCTGCTGGCCGCAGTTGGGTGGTTACCAATCTTGGCTGGTTCTTTATCTTTGGGGTTAGTTTCTGGCTGGTTTTCCTACTGTGGATAGCACTCAGCCGTTACGGCAATATTCGCTTGGGCGACGAAGACGATCGGCCGGAGTACGGCAATATTTCCTGGTTCACGATGCTGTTTGCCGGTGGTATTGGCACAGTGTTGATGTTTTGGGGGGTGGCCGAGCCGGTCTTTCATTTTGCCAACCCGCCTCATGGCGATATTGAGCCACATACGGTAGAAGCCGCTCGTGAAGCGATGGGCTTTTCGCTTTACCACTTGGGCTTGCATACCTGGACCATTTTCACCCTGCCAGGGCTAGCCTTTGCCTACTTTATTTACCGCTACGACCTCCCTGTACGCGTCAGCTCAGTGTTCTATCCGCTGCTCAAGGAGCGTATCTACGGCCCAATCGGTAAAACGATCGATATCTTTGCGGTACTCGGAACGCTGTTTGGGGTGGCCGTTTCTATCGGGCTAGGTACCTCTCAAATTAATGCAGGGCTAAGCGAACTTTTTGGCGTTGCTGATAGCGTGACCACTAAAGTCATTATCATCATCGTGTTAACGGCAGTCGCAGTAGCCTCCATTGCAGGCGGGCTGGATAAAGGCGTGAAGCTGCTTTCCAACATCAATATCGGCATGGCCGTAGGGTTGATGTTGTTTGTCTTGTTTACCGGTTCGACCGTCTTTCTTCTGCGCGGCATTATCGAAACGCTCGGCATTTATATTTCCAACATCGTGCCGTTGTCGTTCTGGAACGACACGCTAGCGCAATATACCCGTGAAGAAGGCAGCTGGGGCTGGCAGGGTAACTGGACGGTCTTTTACTGGGCCTGGACAGTGACGTGGTCTCCCTTTATCGGCTTGTTTGTTGCTCGTATTTCCAAAGGTCGTACCATCCGTGAGTTTGTCCTTGGTGTGCTGTTTGCACCTTCTGTGTTTACGCTGGTGTGGTTTGCTATTTTTGGCTGGTCGGCCATGGAAATCGATGGTATCGGCGCGGCCGCTCGCGAACAGCTGGGCGACCAGGCCGGTATGATGACGGCCGCTGTCATGGAGAGCGTGCCCTTAGCAATGTTTGCGTTCTTTGAGAACTTCCCCGCTGCTACGCTGATTCAAGGGCTTGCCGTCGTTATCGTGGCAATCTTCTTTGCTACTTCGTCGGACTCCGCGTCGCTGGTCATCGACCTACTGTGTACCGGTGATACGGACCCCGGCCCAATTCATCAGCGGGTATTCTGGGGCGTCTCGGAAGGTGCCGTTGCAGCCATGCTGATCGTACTCGCAGGGGATGCGGGACTAGTAGCGCTACAGCAAGTGATTACCGTCATCGGTCTGCCTATCTTTATCATGGTCTTCGCCATGGTCTTTGCACTGATGAAGGCGCTGATGAAGGAGAAGATCAAAATCGTACGCCCCAAAGGAGCGCCCGAACTGGATAACCTATAAAGGGTTCTAACGTTCTGACGAATATGAATTACAGCGGATGTTTCAACAACAGTGCCGCCCTTTTGGGCGGCACTGTTGTTTAGTTAGCCGTTGTCAATAACCGGCATTCTATTACACACCGTCTACATCACCATGATCAGGTTTTAGATGATCAGACTCATTGGTGTCCTGAACTGACTGATTGGATAGCTGTTCGCTTTCCTGATGGATTGGCGATGTTTCTACCTTTTTACGTTCAGCGGTGGAGTCCAACACGCGCACATTGGCGGGCGGTGTTTTGCCACCTTTCGTTTCACCAAAATAGAGCGTGGTATGCGGGAATGGAATCTCGATACCTGCTGCATCAAAGCGCAACTTCACTAAACGGTTATAGGCACGCCCAACACCCCACTGATCGCCCGGCGTCGTCTTGATCACCACACGAATATTGACAGAGCTGTCGGCCAACGCGGTAACGCCTGCCACTGTCAGGTCAGCCAGCAGTTTATGGCTGTGCTCCTCGCTCTCCTTCAGGTCTTCGAACGCCAACTGCAGCTGCTCAATTGCTTCATCGATGCTCTCGTTATAGCCGATACCGTATTCACCGACGTGGTTACCGTACTCACGCATATAGTTCGACACAGTATCAACGCTGGAGAACGGCACGATATGATAAGTGCCAGACAAATCACGTATCCCTACCGAACGAATACTTAATCGCTCAGCGGTACCAGTGATACCGCCTACCGTTACCACATCACCGGTGTTCATGGCGTTCTCTACCTGAATAAAGATACCGGTAATAACATCCTGAACCAGTTTTTGAGCACCAAAACCAATCGCTAAACCCAGCACACCGGCACCAGCAATGAGCGGCCCGATATTAATGCCTATTTCCGACAACACGATCATGCCGGTAATTGTCACCATGGCAATCACTAAGGCATTACGGAACAGGCTCAACAGCGTTTTAGCACGCGCAGAGGGTTCGCCATGGCCGGTTTCTGGGTTGAGCTTATGCTCAATCAGGCTTGCTAGCCCCAGCCACACACCGAACGCAACGATCAAGATTATGGCGACGCTGGTAAGTTTCCCGACGAGGTTCGCGCCACGTTCGGAGGCGTACCATGCCGCTAGGTTAAACACTCCCCAGGCATCCAAGACGACCATAACGACCGCTATTAATAGCACGGTACGCAGCACACGCAGGGCATTGGGCACATAGCTATTTAAGCGCACTTCCAGCATCGGCAGTTTGCGACGCAGATCATCGGATAGCCGAATACGCCGGCCAATCGTTTGCGTAAGGAACGCCGAGCTCAACAGCCCGATGACCACGGCGGCCAATGTTTTCAAGGTGGCAAACAGCACAAACGGCAATGCATCCCCAGGGCGTAACAAGGTAAGCACAAACACCATCAGGAAGTAGAGCAACGCAAACAAGTGCCAGGTTCGAGCAAACAAGCGCAGCGACACGCGACTAGCGGTCATCGTCGCTCGCGCTGCCATCTGGTTAAGATTGTCACGCAGGCGTACACGGTTTTTAAGCACGACGCCAACCGCGTAGATGAAGGCCAGCAACATAATAAAGGTGCCGACGGCTTGGCCTAGGGTTGCCGCGATATAGAAATTAACCAGCGGCACGACCACCATCAAGCCATAGCCGACCATGCCAATTAAACGCGCTAACCAGCGATTCCAGTAGGACGCTTCTTTTGCTGAAATAGGTAACAAGCGCAGCCCTTCATAGCGTGAAGAGAACAGCATACGCATACCGGCTTTCAGCAGTTCAATCACCAAGAAGGCGTTTAGAAATAGTGAAGCGCGGGTAGAAAGTTCGCCTGTTTCCCCCACCGCAAACGCCGCCACCAAGTTACCGCCAACGTAAGCAAAAGCAACCAACAACACATCTACGACGGCAGCAATAGCGACACATAACACCAAACGCAGCACGGGCGTTAAACCACTGCCCTGCTGAGACCAGCCGCTGATTTTAGTAAATAACGGTTTAGCCAAACGGCGGCAAAGCAAAAATATCGCGAACGTCGCAACAATCACGATACCCAAATTAATTGCCGCACTAACAAACGCGGCCATGTCGAACGAGCTAGCGCCTTGGCCGGTAAATAGGTCGCCCACCACGGCCACTGCCTGCTCTATCTGTCCGCCAACATCACCAACCACACGACTGGTTAGCTCTGCAAGCTGACGGGGCAGTGATACATCCTCAGGGGCAAGGTCACTCCCCTGGGCGGCTGCTTCCGGTGATAACTCACTAGTCAGTTCATTGGGTAACACTGACGCTTGATTTCGCAGCAGCTCAATCAGTTCTTGGCGCGCTTGCTCATCTTCCAGCAGATCGGCAAGTGCCGAATAAGAGGGCTGCTCCTCTGCGTTAGCGGTGTCTTCGCTTCCCGCACTCAACGTCGTTTGAGCGAGTGCAGGCGTTGTCAGAAAGGCGAATAGCATCAATAACCAGACGCCTAGCCAGGGGAATAAACGTAATGGCGTCACACCTAAACCTCCCTTTGGATGAATCTTTCACTCAATGTCATTGCTAACTCTTTTATGCACATCGTTTCATGCACATCATAGTGCACGCTATTCATATTGCACTCTCGGCGAGTGCAAGATTTGTATAATTGATAAACAGGGTAACATGAGAAAAAGAGCGTGGCTCGCCACTCGCCGCGTCAATATTTGTGACATCAACGCGAGTTAAGCTGGCATCATCTGTCGATTTATCCGCACAGCGGCGCCAGCCATTGGTGGGCTAGCGCCAACAACAGTGCATAGCGCGCCCCTTTGGCCACCACAATCCAGAGCAACGCACGCCACCAGGGCAATCTAAAGATACCTGCGAGTACAGTAAGGGGGTCACCCAGAACGGGTGCCCACGAAAGCAGCAAGCTAACTTCACCAAAACGTTTGTACCAACGCTCTGCGCGCGCTAATCCAGTGGGTGACGCGGGGAACCAGCGACGATGTTGAAACTGGCGGGCATAACGTCCCAGCGCCACATTGACCATACTGCCCAGGGTGTTGCCAGCGGTGGCGACGAGCCAGAGCCCAACCGCGGGCTCGCCTAAGCACCACAACCGTGCCAGCCACACCTCTGAGCCGCCAGGCAGTAAGGTGGCGCTAGCCAACGCCACCCAGAATAGGCTAAACATAATGAGTGCCGTCTTTGTCAGTCACTGCAGGTGCGCAAAGCGCCGCTTATCGGGGCAGTTGGCCACCCAGCTGAAGGGTGATTTCGTCGGCGATGGTGCGCACTAACGCACCTAGTGCCAATAGGCGCTCTTCAGGAATACGCGCCATGGGTCCAGAGACTGAAATAGCCGCCAGCGGTGTGCCATGCTCATCGTGAATACAGGCGGCCACGCAGTGTAAACCCACCGCATGCTCCTCGCGGTCGCAGGCAAATCCCTGAGCACGAATAGTCGCCATTTCGATCAACAGCTCATCGGATTGATGCAGGGTATTTTCAGTCACTCGGGCAAGGTCGTAACCTTTAAGCAGCGCGGTACGCTCGTCTTCACTCATCCAAGCCAGTAGGGCTTTGCCCACCCCAGAAGCATGCAGCGGCGCCCGCGAGCCTAGACGAGTAATCATCCGCATCATCTGCGGCGACTCATGCTGGGCAAGAAAGACCGCCGTCGCACCATCCCGAATCCCCAGATTCGCTGTTTCCCCCGTTTCTGCGGTTAAACGGCGTAAAAAGGGCCGACTTTGGGCGACGACATCACGCGCTTCTAAAAAGCTATTACCAATGCGGAAGGTTTTAACATCAATGCGCCAAAGTCCCTGCTCACTCTCTTGCGTCACGAACCCCTGGCTTTGTAGCGCTTGTAACAATCGGTGAGTGGTGGATGGCGCGAGATCAGCCATTTCCGCCAACTCCGATAAAGCTAACCCTAATGGGCTTGCCGACAAATGCTCTAACAGCGTGAGGCCACGTACTAATGATTGGCTGTGCCCACCGCTCGCCTTGGTGGCCCCCGCCGGACGTCCGACTGACCTACGCTTTACGTCACTCACCTTACTTTCTCCTGAAAGCGCCTCTCCTGAAGGCATAAAGTGAGGGAGGATAACGCGCCAGCGGGGCCGCTGTCGCGTTTACGGAAACAAATTCCACCAATGATATCTCAAGCGTTGCTAGCGATGGCGCCACTGGGGTGGGCGCTTGGCGATGAAGGCATCAATACCCTCAGCTGCATCATCTGCCAACATGTTGCACGCCATGGTTTCGCCAGCAAACGCATAGGCTTCCTCTAACGGCATCGCTAGCTGCCGTGCGAACATGGCTTTGCCAGTGCGCACCGCCACTGCGCTCTTGGCGCAGATGCTCGCAGTGAGTTCGCCCACGGCACTATCGAGTTCGCTCTCTTCGGCAACCCGGTTAATAAGCCCCCAGTCCGCGGCCTGAGAGGCACTGATGAATTCTCCGGTCAGCAACATTTCCATCGCCCGCTTTCGCGACACATTACGCGACAGTGCTACTGCAGGTGTCGAACAGAAAAGCCCCACATTGATTCCTGATACGGCAAATCGGGCATTGCTAGCTGCCACAGCCAAATCACAGCTAGCGACGAGCTGGCAGCCAGCGGCCGTCGCAATGCCCTGAACTTTAGCAATCACAGGGACAGGCAAGTTAACGATGCTCTGCATCACCGCGCCACAGCGAGCAAACAGTGTTTGGTAGTAGGCTTTATCAGGGTTCGCACGCATCTGCTTTAAGTCATGCCCTGCGCAAAATGCCTTGCCGTTCGCAGCCAACACCACGCAGCGCACATGCTCATCCTGGGCAATGTCATCAAGCGCACGTTGCAGCGCCGTCAACATATCCTCAGACAATGCATTAAAGCGTTCAGGCTGGTTTAACGTAAGGGTCGTTACCCCTTGATAATCAGTGCGTTGCAGAAGTTCTGAAGACGCCAGTGGCGCATCTGAAGAGGCAGACATAGAAAGCTCCTAGACAGTCGAGAGTTGCTCAGTCTAGCGCGTACAAAGGCTAATGTTGGCGAGATACGACCAAAGAGGCCTCCTGAAGAGCAGGAGGCCTCGTGAGTTACGTGTTTGCGCGGTTGCCCTTGCGCTGGTTATAGCCTAGAGGATGGGGTTCACCACGGGCCTTAGCCAGTTCGATTTGGCGTTGACGCTCTCGGGCGGCAGCGCGGGTTTTTTCGGGGAGTGAGTCGATGCAGTGAGGGCAGCTGATGCCCGGCTCGTAGGCCGATGACTGCATATCATCAAGCGAAATAGGCATACGGCAAGCGTGGCACTGCTCATGCTCACCTTCGCTAAGGTCGTGGCGCACGGTGACGCGGTTATCAAACACGAAACACTCACCACGCCATAAGGACTGCTCTTCCGGGACCTTTTCGAGGTAGTTCAGCACACCGCCTTTAAGATGATAGACCTCTTCAAAGCCCTCTTTCAGCATAAAGCTGGAGGCCTTTTCACAACGGATGCCACCGGTGCAAAACATCGCGACTTTCTTGTGCTTTTCTGGGTTGTAGTGCTCACGCACGTACTCAGGAAACTCACGGAAGGTGGTCGTTTTCGGGTCAATCGCCCGCTCAAAGCTACCAATCGCCACTTCGTAATCATTGCGGGTATCAATCACCAGCACGTCCGGGTCGGAGATCACGTCATTCCAATTTTCCGGCTCCACGTAGGTGCCAACGGTGTCGTTAGGATCAATATCCGGCACGCCCAGGGTGACGATCTCTTTTTTCAGTTTCACCTTAGTACGGTAAAACGGCGTTTCGTCACAGTAGGACTCTTTGTGGTCGATATCGCTTAAGCGAGGGTCGGCGGTCAGCCAGGCCAGCAGGGCATCAATGCCTTCGCGAGTGCCCGCCACGGTGCCGTTAATGCCTTCTTTAGCCAACAGCAGCGTGCCTTTAACGTTGTTATCGACCATTGTCTGACGCAGTGGCTCACGCAGGGCTTCAAAGTCGTTCAGAGTGACAAACTTATACAGTGCCGCGACCACAATGGGCGGCATTTGGGTGGTTTCCGTCATGGAATACTCCTGGTAGTCGCCCTCGCAAAGGGCGGACCGGGTAAATAAACGCGCATAGTTTAGCAAACAATTCAGGCAAAGTGCTGCTCTGCCTGACAATGACTAGGGCGCGCTGAGCAATCGTCGATTTATTCGATCTGACCATCTAAAAAGCTTCACCCCACGCGCCCGTCGAGCGGGCGTATATTGGTGTTATTCCTACGACGTTTTCGGAGAACACCATGCACATCCGTCGTTCTAACGAGCGAGGCTATGCCGACCACGGCTGGCTGCGCTCTTTCCACACCTTTTCGTTCGCCAACTATGTGGACCCTAACCATATGGGATTCCGCGCGCTGCGGGTAATTAATGAGGATCGAGTCACCGGCGGCCAAGGTTTTGGCGCCCATCCCCACCAGGATATGGAGATCATCTCCTACGTGCTGGAAGGGGAAATGGAGCATAAGGACAATATGGGCAACGGCGAGGTCATGCGCCCAGGCGATGTACAGCGTATGTCCGCAGGTACTGGCGTATTGCACAGCGAGTTTAATCATTCAAAAGAGAACGGGCTGCATTTCCTGCAGATTTGGATCGAGCCGGCCAAACGCGGCATTGCCCCTAGTTATGAGCAGAAAGCCTTTCCAACCGCTGAACGCCAGGGACAGTGGCGCTTAGTCGCTTCTCAAGATGGTCGCGAAGGCTCGGTGAGCGTTAACCAAGACGTTAACCTTTACGCTGGCTTGTTCGACGCTGGCGAGCAGGCGGCGGCCCCACCATCACGCTATGCCTGGTTGCATGTGGTAAAAGGCACGATTGACGTTAACGGCGAAACCCTTGGCTCTGGAGATGCCGCCGCCTTTCAACCGGGTGAAACATTTAGCCTAACCGGCGGACAAGCAGCCGAAGTGCTGCTGTTTGATCTAGCCTAGCGCAACCTCAGCCCTGAAACGAAAACGGCCCCGAAAGTAGGTAATGCCATTCAGTTAAGGCTGACTGGCATTACCCCCTAGCCCCATATAGCAAAGCGGCCACCTCCCACAAAGCGTGCACCGCGCGTCATTTCCGAGGCACCACACCGTCATTCCCAAGTCACCGCACCGTCATTCCTGAGGCACCGCACCGTCATTCCCAATTCACCGCACCGTCATTCCCGAGTGGGGTTATCGGGAATCTACCTTGACCTTGGCCTGCAGCAGCCCGAAACCCCAGGTCAACATGGATTCCCGCTAAGGGCCTGCGGGAATGACGAAGGCGGCTCGGAGGGCTGGGGTGAAGTCATCGTCAGGCACTTATTAAATAAAGCCAATCGGCGTTTTTTTGCCTTCAGAAAGAAAAAAGCCAGTCAGCCTTAACTGACTGGCATTAGCCCCGTAAGTAGGGCCTTTTTTGTTGATCACGCTGATAACAGCGTTTAACTATTATGTGACGAGTACAGCGCGCGAATTTTCAGCGTGTGCTCAACTTTCTTCAACGCTTCTAGGGCCTGTGGGCCGTAGGCTTTATCGACATCAATGACCACGTAGCCCACTTTGTCATTGGTTTGCAGGTACTGACCTGAAATGTTGATGCCGTTTTCAGACAGTACGCGGTTAATTTGCGATAACACGCCCGGCACGTTGTCATGAATGTGCAACAGACGATGCTTATCCGGGTGAGCGGGCAGTGCTACTTCGGGGAAGTTAACAGAAGTAACCGTGGTGCCATTATCCGAATACGTAATCAGCTTTTCAGCCACTTCAATACCGATATTCTCCTGAGCTTCCAGGGTAGAACCACCGATATGAGGGGTTAAAATCACGTTATCCAGGCCGCGCAACGGGCTTTGGAACTCTTCATCGTTGCCCTTCGGCTCTACCGGGAAGACATCAATGGCGGCACCGTTAAGCTTGCCCGCTTTAATCGCCTCGGCCAGAGGCTCAATCTCAACAACGCTACCACGGGCTGCGTTAATCAGGATGGCGCCCTGCTTCATGGTTGCGATCTCTTTCTCGCCAATCATCCAGCGCGTAGCAGGCAAGTCAGGAACGTGCAGGCTGACCACGTCAGAGCGTGCTAACAGTTGCTCCAGACTCGCTACCTGATTCGCGTTACCCATGCCTAGCTTGGTGATCACATCGTAATAGATAACGTTGAAACCAAGCGATTCTGCCAGCACTGAAAGCTGCGCACCGATGCTACCGTAACCAACGATACCCAGGGTTTTGCCCCGCGCTTCGTGGGAGTTTTTCGCCGATTTCAGCCAGCCGCCCTGGTGGGCGCGAGCATTCTTCTCGGGGATACCACGTAGCAGCATGATGGCTTCTGCCAGTACCAGCTCTGCAACTGAGCGGGTATTCGAGTACGGCGCGTTAAAGACCGCGATACCGCGCTTAAGGGCTGCCGTTAAATCAACTTGGTTCGTGCCGATACAGAAACAGCCAACGCCCACCAGCTTTTCTGCCGCGTCAAATACGCGCTCATTGAGCTGCGTACGCGAACGAATGCCGATGAAGTGCACATCGCGAATCTTTTCGATCAGCGACGCCTCATCTAGCGATGTCGGCAGGTGCTCGATGTTCTCGTAACCTGCGTTGTGAAAATTGTCCACCGCGCTTTGGTGGACGCCCTCGAGCAGCAGGATCTTGATCTTGCTCTTGTCCAGGGACGTTTTGGCCATGGCTGAATCAACCTCTATGGTCGGCGGCATGCGCCGTGTATCGGTTCACGGGAGGTGCATATGGTAGCACAACCACAGCCGCTCTCGGCGTCTTGAGATGATGAAAAGTGTGCGTTTACAAGATGAACCAGACGCAAGTAGCAGAATTGACCCGGGATGAGGGCAGACGCCACCCCCTTAGCTCGGTGTATACTGGGCGTTTATTTTTTGATAACACGGCTATAGCCACAGTCGCCGCCCTTAATCAGCGTCAGGGCGCCAGCAAAATAGTAGGCCTTACCCAATGAGCGATAACACTCCACCAGCGCAAGATTTCGCCGCAACGGTTTCACAGCTTGAAACCATTGTGGAACGCCTTGAGTCCGGCGAACTCTCATTGGAGAACGCTCTGACCGCGTTTGAGCAAGGCGTGCGACTCACGCGTGAAGCCCAGCAGCGGCTCGACAACGCCGAACTAAAAGTTCGCGCACTAAGTGAAGACCGCGATGGTAAGCTTGACATTACCTCTTTCGCGACGGCGCCAGAAACGGACAATGCCACAGGTCACGGCAACGACAGCGAGGAAACGCCGCCATGGTAACAACAGCTAATGCTTCTCAACTGGCGACGCTGCGCCAGGCGAGTAACACACGGGTGGATGCCACACTTTCAGCCTTGTTTGACTCCCAACCAGCCGTCGCGCCACGCCTGGAAGCCGCTATGCGTCACGGCCTATTGGTAGGTGGTAAGCGCTTGCGGCCACTGCTGGTATATCTCGCAGGTAATGCGCTAGGGGCGCGGGACGACGCATTGGATGCCCCTGCAGCAGCCATTGAGCTGATTCATGCGTACTCATTGATTCATGACGATCTGCCTGCCATGGACGATGACGACCTGCGTCGCGGCCAACCCACTGTGCATAAAGCGTTCGATGAAGCCACCGCAATTTTAGCGGGAGACGCACTGCAAGCACTGGCCTTCGAGGTACTTGCCAGCCAGCCTCATCCACGGCTTGGCAGCATGGTCACCACGCTGGCCGTTGCCTCTGGCCGGGCAGGAATGGTCGCAGGCCAGGCACTCGACTTAGCCGCCGTAGGTGGCCATCCGGACGTGGATGCCTTAGCTCATATGCATGCCCACAAAACTGGCGCGCTGATTGTGGCCGCAGTGCGCTTAGGCGGCTTAGTCGCAGTGGATGAAAACGATCCTCGGCTTGCCGCTCTGATTCGCTACGCCCGCGCCATTGGTCTAGCCTTCCAGATTCATGACGATGTCCTTGATGTGACGGGCGATACCGTCACACTGGGTAAAATCTCTGGCGCTGATGCTGCACGTGCCAAGCCGACTTACCCTAGCTTACTGGGACTTTCCGGCGCACAACGCAAAGCAAATATGCTTATCGAAGAGGCCATTGCCGCCCTCGCCCCGCTTGGCGAGCAAGGCGCACCGCTGGCCGATCTTGCCCACTATATGATCGAGCGCGACCACTAAACGATGTCCATGACCCTGTCCATGAAAACATGCCTATGAAGCTGTTCGACGAGATTCCCCGCGAGCGCCCGGCAACGCCGCTGCTCGACTCTTTTGATCATCCCGCTGCGCTGCGGGCCATGAATGCTAGGCAGCTTGCCCAGTTGGCTGACGAACTACGTGCCTACTTGCTATACAGCGTGGGTGTGACAGGCGGCCACTTCGGTGCAGGCCTGGGCGTTGTGGAACTGACCGTAGCGCTGCACCACGCATTTCATACGCCCAAAGACCGTTTGGTGTGGGACGTAGGCCATCAAGCGTATCCGCATAAAATTTTAACTGGGCGACGCGAAGCGATGCTCAGTATTCGCCAGCATGGCGGCCTAGCAGCGTTTCCCCGCCGCGCAGAATCTGATTACGACACCTTCGGTGTTGGCCACTCCAGCACGTCGATTTCAGCCGCCCTGGGGATGGCGTTAGCCGCCCAGGCACAAAACGACCCGCGTCGTGTGTGCGCCATTATTGGCGATGGCGCACTCACTGCGGGCATGGCGTTTGAAGCGCTGGCCCATGCGGGCCACGTTAACGCCAATATGCTAGTGGTGCTGAACGACAATGAGATGTCGATCTCGGAAAATGTTGGCGGCATCGCGACCTATCTAGCCCGTGTACTGTCTAGTAAGCCCTTCCTTAAGATGCGTGAAGAAGGCAAAAAAGTGCTCTCCCATCTGCCGGGCGCACTCGAACTTGCCAAGCGCACCGAAGAGCACATGAAAGGCATGGTGAGCCCTGCCACGCTATTTGAAGAAATGGGCTTTCACTACATCGGCCCGATCGATGGCCACGACCTGGAGGCGCTCACCGAAACATTGCGCAACCTGCGCGACCAGGATGGCCCTCAATTTCTGCATATCAAAACAGTTAAGGGTAAAGGTTTTCTGCCCGCCGAAGCTGACCAGATTGGCTACCACGCCATCACTAAGCTAGAAAAGCCCAGCGCCACTGCCAATGCGCCACTGGTGAAGCCAGCGGCAGCGCCCAAGGCCCCGGCTAAGAAAAAGTACTGCAACGTGTTCGGCGACTGGCTGTGCGATATGGCAGCCACCGATTCACGGCTGATGGGAATTACCCCCGCCATGGGCGAAGGCTCGGATTTAATTCGTTTCTCCCAGCAGTATCCTGAGCGCTATTTTGATGTCGCGATCGCCGAGCAGCATGCCGTAACGCTCGCTGCGGGCATGGCCTGCGAGAGCATGAAACCTGTTGTGGCGATCTATTCCACGTTCTTACAGCGCGGCTACGACCAACTTATTCACGATGTGGCCGTACAGAATCTAGACGTAACATTTGCGATTGACCGCGCAGGCCTTGTGGGTGAAGACGGACCAACGCATCACGGCAGCATGGATTTGTCTTTTTTACGTTGCATTCCAGGCATGGTGATTTTAGCCCCTGCTGATGAAGCAGAGTGCCGCGCCATGCTTAGCGCCGCTTACCATCACCCAGGCCCAGCAGCGGTTCGCTACCCACGTGGCACAGGCCCGGGCGCAGCCATTCCTGAACACTTAGAGCCGCTGCCCATTGGCCAAGCACAGCTACGCCGCGATGCTGGGACTGAAGGTGTGCGTATTGCATTGCTGGCATTTGGTAGCGTCAACAGCGCCGCCGCTGAGGTTGCCGAAAAGCTCGACGCAACGCATATCAATATGCGCTCTATCAAGCCACTGGACCGAGACACCGTGCTGCATGCCGCCGATGAACATGAGCTGCTGGTCACTCTGGAAGAGAACGTGATCGCCGGTGGCGCCGGCAGCGCAGTGAACGAGCTGCTGCACGCGGAAGGCGTACAAATCGAAGTGCTTAATTTAGGCCTGCCTGACACCTTTGTTGAGCACGGCACCCCCGCAGAGTTGCTACGCGACTGCGGCCTGGATGCCGACGGTATCGAGCGCGCTATTCGCGCTCGTCTCCCGTAACTTTTAACTTTTCAACGGTTGATAACACCATGCTATTTTTGATTATTTTGTTTGGCCTGATTGGCCTTGCTGTCGGCGGCCCCATTGGCCTGCTGGTAGGCGGTGGGTTGGGCTGGTGGCTAGGGCGACGCATTAGCCGCCGCTTAAACGCTGCCCGCACACAAATCCAAGAAGGCTTTTTAGAGTCGATCTTCTCGGTAATGGGTTGCTTGTGCCAAGCCGACGGTAAAGTCACCGATGGCGAGCTTGGCGTGGCCGAAAAGCTGTTTGACCAAATGCATCTTCAAGGCGAACAGCGTGCCAAAGCGCGAGCCGCCTTCGAGCGCGGACGCGCCGACGACTTCAACCTAGATGCAGAACTGGCGAACGTTAACCGATTGACCCAGCGCCAACCGGTTTTACGCCAAGTGTTTTTGCAGGTTCAGTTAACCGCTATCGCTGCCGACGGCGTGCTGCACCCTGCCGAGCACGAGATGATTTTGCGCGTGGCCCGTGGGGTTGGCTGTAGTGAAGCGGAAGTTCAGCAGATTGAAGCCATGCTTCACGGTGCCGCCGCGAATTCGCAGGGCTCCAGCGAAGAGGCATTGAAAGACGCCTATCAAGTACTAGGAGTGAGTGAAGACGCCAGCGACGCTGAAATCAAAAAAGCGTACCGCCGCCTAATGAGCCAAAACCATCCCGACAAACTCGCCGGTAAAGGGTTGCCTGAAAGCATGCGTGAAGTGGCCCAGGCACGCACCAGCGAAATTGGCAACGCTTACGAACGCATCCGTAGCGCCCGAGACCAGTAGCTCGACAGGTTTCCAAGCACTCGCTACATTAAAGCTTCACCGCGCTGCTTAGGAGTCGCCTAATGATAACGAACTACAGTTTTCCGAACTCTCGCTCGCTGCGGGTTACCTGGACACTTGAAGAGCTTGGCCTGGAGTACCGCTGCCGGCATGTCGCATTGGATAGCGGCGAGGGACAAACTGCTGAGCACCTAGCCCGCCATCCAGATGGCAAGGTGCCAGTGATTGAAGATGGTGAGCTAACGCTGTTTGAATCGGCACCTATCTGCCGTTATCTAGCCGAGCAATACGGTGATGGCAGCCTTCTGCCAGAAAGCGCCGCTGAGCGAGCGCAGGTCGACCAGTGGCTAAGCTTTATCGTCACCGAAATCGAGCAACCGCTGTGGCTTCAGGCCAAGCATAAATTTGCCCTCCCCCAAGATAAGCGCGTGCCTTCAGTATTGCCCACCGCCGCCTGGGAATTTCAGCGGGCACTGCTAGCACTAGAACGCCGTTACCAGGGCCAGGAGACGTTAGTCGGCGAGACGTTCACCCTGGCAGATATCTTCCTTACCCATACATTAACGTGGGCAGCCAGTATGAAACACCGACTGCCTGAACCCCTAGCGGTCTACCGCGCACGTCACGCTGAGCGCCCAGCGCTAGCCCGTGCCATGGAAAAAGAGCAAGAAGCGGCAGTTGATCGCTAGGTAACCGACCCATGAGGTAGAACAGCGCTGTAGACGGCAAAGTAGTGGCAAATACTTCCGGCAATCACAAACAGATGCCAAATAGCGTGATTGTAGGGAATGGCACGCACGGCATAGAAGATAACCCCTAGCGTGTAGATGATTCCCCCTGCGGCAAGCAGAGCGATGCCGGTCACCGACAAACTGGCCGCCATCTCTCTAGAGGCCAGGACGATCATCCAGCCCATCAGTAAATAGATAGCCACGCGGAGTACCGCGAAACGCTGTGGCCAGAGCAGTTTGCAGCCAATCCCCACTAGCGCTAGCGACCACACGGCGGTAAATAACACCCAGCCCGTGGTGCCACGCATATTAACGAGCAGAAAAGGCGTATAAGTGCCCGCGATAAGCAAGTAAATTGCGCAATGGTCAAGCAGCTGGAAGCGTTGCTTCCAGCGCCGATGAGCAATGCCATGATAGAAAGTCGAGGCAGTATAAAGCAGGACTAGCGTGGTGCCGTACAGGCTCAGGCTGACAATTTTCCAAGGGTCGACGTGGGCGGCTAAGCTCGCTACTACCAGCAGTACGACCATACCCACCAAGCTGAGCACAGCACCAACCCCGTGGGTAATGCTATGTAACCACTCTTCGACAATGCTGAACTCGCCTTGCTCTTGAGGCAGCACGTCATGCCGTTGTTCATCTAGAGCTTTCAGCCTGGGGCGCTCCTGATATGCCACGCCCCACCATTATCACTCCATGCGTTCAATACCTACAACGCTGGCGCAGGTAACGTGGCTTTAATGACTTATCATCCAAGGCCGTGCGGAAGGGAACATTTTATTACCTTCCGCCGTATAAAATACTTGGGGCTTATGACGTTCTTGATGACAACAGCCTTTTTCGTGCTCACTATGCTGGTTGCCATGCCTGGGCTCATGTGCGGCTTTTTCATTCCGCGCAAAGGCACTGCGCCGCGCTGGATCCATCGTTAATAACTGAGGGGCGACCAGCAGTACTCGTGGTGACAAGGTTCCACACGTTGGGCAAGCGCAAGCATCACCTACTTCGCGCAGTGGAACCAGTTCGTGGAACAAGCCATGGGTAGCACACTTATAGTCATAGAGAGGCATACCACTTTCTCCTTGTTAGCATCCATTTTAAACAGGCAGCGATACTGGCGTGTCGCTGCCTTTCTCAATGCAGCGGTGGCTAAGCGCTCTACTTATCTTTGGAGAGCGGCAGATCAGCCCCCTGGGCAACCTGCGCTCCAGGCCCATTGGCATTCGGCTTCACATCAATATCAAAAATATCCGTTGGCAGCCAAAGTGTTGCGCAAGCATTGGGAATATCGACAACGCCACTGATATGCCCTTGTACGGGCGCGCAGCCTAGCAGCGAGTAGGCTTGAGCACCGGTGTAACCAAACTTTTTGAGATATTCGATGGCATTGAGAACAGCCTGACGATAAGCCACATGTACATCCAGGTAGTGCTGTTTACCCTGCTCGTCTACCGACACCCCTTCAAAAATCAGGTAATCATCGTATTTCGGCGTGATAGGGCTTGGCTTGAAAATAGGGTTCTTGATGGCGTACTTCTCCATCCCGCCTTTGATCAGGTTAACCCGCAAGTGGATCCAACCGGCCATCTCAATAGCGCCACAAAAGGTGATTTCCCCATCACCTTGGCTAAAGTGCAGGTCGCCTACCGACAAGCCACCATCTTTAACGTAAACGGGAAAATAAATTGTCGACCCACGCGATAAGTCTTTGATATCACAATTACCACCATGTTCACGGGGCGGTACTGTTCGCGCGCCTTCAGCGGCAGCTTGTTGCTTGGCAGTGCCTGACAATTTACCCATATGCGCCGTATCGGCGTAGGGCAGCGCGGCTAACTGAGGGATACGGTCAGGCTCGGTATCGTAAAGTGCTTTTTCCCGCTTATTCCATTCAGCCAACATCTCTTTTGAAGGTAGGCAGCCAATCAAGCCGGGATGGATCAAACCAGCAAACTCGACACCAGGAATATGTCGGGATTTAGTGAACATGCCATTAAAGTCCCAGATCGACTTTTGAGCCTCTGGGAAGTGCTCGGTTAAAAAACCACCGCCATTCTGTTTAGAAAAAAAGCCATTGAACCCCCACTGACTCTCCTCAAAGGTACCAATATCAAGAATATCGACCACCAACAAATCACCAGGCTCAGCACCTTCAACCCCCACAGGACCTGATAAAAAGTGAACCTGGGTTAAGTCCACATCGCGCACATCGTCGGCGCTATCATTGTTATGGATTTGCCCGCCAGTCCAGTCATGACACTCAACGATAAAGTCGTCGCCAGGCTTTACCATGCAGGCCATGGGTATATCGGGATGCCAGCGATTATGGATCTGTTCGTTCTCGTAAGGTGATTGTTTAAGGTCAATTTTAATAATTGTTTCAGCCATAACAAACCTCTGTCACGTAACGTAGGATAGTCAGCGTAGAGAAGATCGTTTCCCCTACCCCACTATGCAAAATAGTCACTCAGACAGTTATAAGCTAATTACATCTCGACTATTACGCAGCCTTAACGAAACTCAGCCGAGTATCTGCTCAACAAATACTCAGGAGAGCGGGCTTTAGAAGCTTTCAGACAGAAGAGCGGTTCAGCAGTGTGACAAAAGGGCTTAGTCACCCTTTACGTTCAATATCGACGTCGCTGGCCTGGGTAAAATCGTCCAGCGCCATCATATGGCCAAGCTTGCCCGCTTTGGTTGAGAGATAGTGCTCATTATGGGGATTTAGGCCTGTGGTAATCGGCAGGCGCTCAACCACGTTCACGCCATCCCGGGTTAAGGCATCCACCTTACGAGGGTTGTTGGTCATCAGTTTTAATGCCGTGATACCCAAGTGGTTAAGCATCGGCACACACAGGTCGTAGCGACGCATGTCCGCACCGAAACCAAGTTGCTCATTGGCTTCAACCGTGTCTGCACCTTGATCTTGCAGATGATAAGCACGGATTTTATTCAGCAGCCCAATACCTCGCCCCTCCTGGCGCAGGTAGAACAGCACGCCACGACCTTCTTCGGCAATACGCTTGAGCGCTTCTTGTAGCTGATAGCCGCAGTCGCAGCGCATGGAAAACAGCGCATCGCCGGTTAAACATTCAGAATGCACGCGCCCCAGTACTGGCTCGCCGCCGCTCACATCACCTAGCGTTAAGGCGATATGGTCTTTACCCGTAGCTTCGTCTTCGAAGCCGTGCATGGTGAATGTGGCCCAAGGGGTGGGCAGCCGGGAAGCGGCAATGAAGCGAATGGTCACAGGTTACCTCGTCGATTAACCAAACCAGCTAACCACACCGGTGTTGGAAAAATAAGAAAACATTCTACCAGGAAGCAGCGGTAGCCTCACGGTCTCAACAGGGAGAGGCGTTTTTAAGTACGTTTTTCAGTACAATTGCCGCCTTCAGACACAGTTATCTTCAAGTACCGTTATCTTCAAGTACAATGACTCCCTTACAATGCGGGCAAACTTCTCAAGAGCAAGTGTTTATGACCACCACACCTTTGCAAAACGACCGTTTTCTTCGTGCGCTGGCTCGCCAGCCCGTCGACCGCACTCCGGTGTGGATGATGCGCCAAGCAGGCCGCTACCTGCCAGAATATCGCGCCAGCCGCGCCGATGCTGGCAGTTTTATGGATCTGTGTCGCAACCATGACCTAGCTTGTGAAGTAACGCTACAGCCCCTTGAGCGTTACCCGCTAGATGCCGCCATTCTATTCTCCGACATCCTCACAATCCCAGATGCAATGGGGCTAGGGCTCTATTTCGAAACCGGTGAAGGCCCTAAATTCAGAAAAACCGTACGCACCCCAGAAGAGGTTGCAGCGTTAACGGTACCCAACGCCGAGCGCGATCTCGATTACGTGATGCGTGCCGTATCGACCATTCGTCGTGAGCTGAACGGCCGCATGCCGTTGATTGGCTTTTCGGGTAGCCCCTGGACGCTAGCCACCTACATGGTGGAAGGCGGCTCCAGCAAAGACTTCCGTCATCTGAAAACCATGCTTTACGATACGCCAGACACCATGCACCAGTTGCTGGATACCCTGGCACAGTCGGTAACCGACTACCTAAACGCGCAAATTCGCGCGGGCGCTCAAGCGGTACAGATTTTTGATACCTGGGGCGGTGCGCTTTCAACCCCCGCCTACCTGGAATTTTCGCTGCGCTACATGGAGCAAATTGTCTCCGGCCTGATTCGTGAGCACGATGGTCGCCATGTGCCGGTTATTCTGTTTACCAAGAACGGCGGCCAATGGCTGGAACACATCGCCTGTGCCGGAGCCGATGCCCTGGGCATCGATTGGTCCACCGAGCTTTCCGACGCCCGCTCCCGCGTGGGCCATAAAGTCGCGCTGCAGGGCAATCTCGACCCCAACGTGCTGTTCGCCCGCCCCTCGGCCATTCGCGCCGAAGTGGCTCGCGTACTGGAGAGCTACGGCCACGGCCCGGGCCACGTCTTTAACTTGGGCCATGGCATCAGCCAGTTCACCAACCCTGACCACGTCACCGCCTTTATGGAGGCGCTGCACGATTTAAGCCCGCAGTATCATCAAGGCATTCCTACCCAAACGAACGCCCCGCGCCCAGGAGCAAAGTAATGAGCGATTTACGCGACGACCAGTGGTTTACCGAAGTATTTGATAGCCACGGCAGCGCTTTCTCGCTGAAAGTCACTGAGAAATTGCTGGATGTGCAAAGCCCCTACCAGCACCTGGAAGTGTATACCACGGAGACCTACGGCAACCTGATGGTGCTCGATGGCTGCGTGATGCTGACCGATCGCGACAACTTCCTCTATCACGAAATGATTGCCCACCCGGCGCTGTTCACCCATCAAGACCCCAAGCGGGTAGTGATTATTGGCGGCGGCGACTGCGGCACGCTGAAGGAAGTGCTGCGTCATCCGGGCGTTGAAAAAGTGACGCAAATCGACATCGATGAAGAAGTTACCAAGGCCGCCGAGCGTTTCTTCCCAGCGCTGGTAGAAGCTAACGGCGACCCGCGTGCCGAGCTGCTGTTTGCAGACGGTGTGAAGTGGGTAGACGACGCTGCCGACGAGAGCATCGACGTGCTGATTATCGACTCTACCGACCCGGTCGGCCCCGCCGAAGGGCTGTTTAAAACCGACTTCCTGAAGCGCTGCCACCGTATTCTAAAAAATGGCGGCGTGATGGTGCAGCAAAGCGAATCACCGCTTTACCACAGCGGCTCTATTATTCGCGAACTGCGTAACGATATGCGTGAAGCGGGCTTTGATAGCGTGGCCACACTGCCCTTCCCACAGCCGGTTTACCCTTCTGGCTGGTGGAGCGTCACGCTGGCCGGTAAAGCGACCAGCGTTGAAAGCTTCCGCGAACAGGCTGCCGCTGAGCATAAAATGCCGCTACAGTACTACACTGGTGATGCTCACCGTGGTGCACTATCGCTGCCGCCTTTTATGCGTAAAGCCTTCGCATAACTTAGCGCCTGCGAATAGCCAAAAAGCCGAGCATTGCTCGGCTTTTTTTATGTGCTTACGTTTACTTGCCCTTTCACGTTAAGGAATAACAAATGAAAACCGTTCGTTGGTTGGGAGTAGGAATTGGTGTTTTAGTACCTGCGATGGCCATGGCCAGCACGCTGGAAACCGTTCAAGAGCGCGATAGCGTGCGCTGCGGCGTCAACGCTGCCCAGCCAGGCTTTTCGTCATTAGATGACAACGACCAATACCGGGGCCTGGATACCGATGTATGCCGTGCCATAGCCGCTGCGGCGCTTGGTGACGCGACAAAAGTAGATTTCGTGCCACTCGACTCGGTAGAACGTTTCACCGCGCTGCAGTCTGGCGAAGTCGATGTCCTATCACGCACCACGACCTGGACCTCAAGCCGTGACACAACGATGGGGATGAACTTTACCGGCGTAAGTTACTACGATGGCCAAGCCTTTATGGTGGCCAGCGATCTAGGCGTGCAAAGCGCCAAAGAGCTTGATGGCGCGGCAGTTTGTACCCAGTCCGGCACCACCAGCGAACTCAATCTTTCTGATTACTTCCGCATCAACGGCATGACTTATGATGCTGTCGTTTTTGATGCGCCTGAGCAGTCTATTGCCGGCTTTGAAGCGGGCCGTTGCGACGTTTTAAGCTCCGACGCTTCCCAACTGTATGCCCAGCGGATGCAGCTTGCTGATCCCGACATGGCGGTCGTGCTCCCTGAAATTATCTCGAAAGAACCGCTAGGCCCAGCCGTTCGTCAAAATGATGACCAATGGTTCAATCTTGTGAAGTGGTCGCTGTTTGCCATGCTAAATGCGGAAGAGCTGGGCATTACACAAGCTAACGTAGATGAACAGCTTAATTCGGAGAATCCTGATGTCATGCGCCTGCTTGGTCAAGATGGTGACTTTGGCGAGCCAATGGGCATCAATACCGATTGGGCGTACCAAATCATCAAGCAGGTGGGTAACTACGCCGATATCTTTGATAGAAACGTTGGTGCCGACTCTGATTTCAAGATTGCCAGAGGCTTAAACGCCTTGTGGAAAGATGGTGGCATTCAGTACGCACCCCCTATTCGTTAACCCTGTTCATCCTTCAAGCCCGTTAATCCATCACACTGAGCGACACTATTTTTTAAGCTAACAGCCACATTAGCGACTATGCATCAAAATAGAGCAATCACTAGTCGCTAATGTTTCTTTTTGCACCAATACTTTCGTATACAGCAGGCATTTTGCGTTGAAAAGCGCTGAATTTGACGACATATCCTTTCTGGCACCTTCCTTGCTAGCTTCTAGTGTCATGCATCTGCATGCATAACGACATTAAATCGAGTAAGGGGAACGACCATGATGAATAAAAAACACTTGGTACTGCTGGCCTCCGCGGGTGCTATCACGTTGGCCGGTGTCGCCACTGCTCAAGCTGATACGTTAGAAGACACGATGGAACGCGGCGCCGTACAGTGCGGCGTCAGCGACGGCCTGCCAGGCTTTTCCGCCCCGGACGATGAAGGTAACTGGCAAGGACTCGACGTTGACGTATGTCGTGCCGTTGCCGCCGCCGTTCTCGGTGATGCTGATGCGGTGAACTACATTTCCCTGAACGCCGTAGAGCGCTTTACGGCCCTGCAGTCTGGCGAAGTCGACGTACTATCACGTAATACCACCTGGACCACCACTCGTGACACCACCCTGGGCCTCAACTTCACTGGCGTGACCTTTTACGACGGTATCGGCTTCCTAGTTAACCGCGATCTGGGTCTGAGTGGTGCAGACGAATTGGATGGTGCCGCTATTTGTATTCAGTCTGGCACCACTACCGAACTCAACGTAGCCGACTACTTCCGCGCCAACGATATGCAGTTCGACCCCATTGTATTTGATACCTCTGAACAAACCGTGGGTGGCTTCCAGTCTGGGCGCTGTGATGTATTAACCTCGGATACGTCTCAGCTGGCGGCACTGCGTATTCAGCTAGATGAACCGGACAGCGCGGTCATTCTACCCGACATTATTTCCAAGGAGCCTCTGGGCCCTGTGGTACGTCAAGGCGACGATGTATGGTTTAACATCGTGAAGTGGTCGTTATTCGCCATGATTAACGGCGAAGAGTATGGCGTCACCAGCGAAAATGCCGAAGAGATGCTCAGCTCTGAGAATCCTGATGTTGCCCGCCTACTTGGCCAAGATGGCAACTACGGTGAAGGTATGGGCTTAGAAGCCGATTGGGCCTACAACATCCTGAGCCAAGTCGGTAACTACGGTGAAAGTTTTGAGCGCAACGTCGGTATGGGCTCTCCGCTTGAAATTGAACGTGGTGTTAACGCCCTCTGGAACCAAGGTGGCTTCCAGTACGCACCGCCGATTCGCTAAGCGTCTCGTTTGACCCCGGCCCGCCGCCCCATCCTTCCAAGGGCATCGGCGGGCCATTTGATTGACCGTCCGTATCGCGGAGACGCCTTCCATGTCCGTAAGCCCTAACACTCGTCCCGCTGGCCACAAGCCGCCGTTTTGGCGAGATCGCGCCAAACGTGCGCTTATTTTCCAGCTACTCCTCGTCGCCGCTGTGGCAGCCTTTTTGTTCTACATTGTCGGTAATGTCCAAGACAACTTATCCGCACGTGGTATCACCACCGGGTTTGGTTTCTTGGGCAACACCGCAGGTTTTGGGATTGTGCAGAGTCTGATCGACTACTCATCTCAAAGCACTTATGGCCGCACCTTCTTGGTCGGCTTACTGAATACGTTGCTGGAGGGTGGCCTAGGGGTATTGGCCGCGACCATCATTGGCTTTATTGTGGGCATCGCCCGCCTGTCGCCTAACTGGCTGCTAGCGCGCTTAGCCACTGCCTATATCGAAACTTTCCGCAATATCCCGCTGCTACTGCAAATATTCTTCTGGTACTTTGCGGTATTACGCACGATGCCAAGCGCCAGAGATAGCCTGGCATTTGGTGAAGTCATCTTTCTCAACGTACGCGGACTGTATTTACCCCAACCGCTGTTTGAGTCTGGCTTTGGCTTGATCCCTCTTACCTTCCTTGTCGCCATTGTTGCCAGTATTGCCCTGGTGATATGGAACAAGCGTCGCCATGAAGCCACAGGCAAACGCCTACCGGCTTACTGGATCTCGTTTTTACTGATTTTTGGCTTACCGCTGTTAGTGCTAGTTGCCACTGGCGTGCCAGTCACCTGGGAAATGCCGGAACTACGCGGCTTTAATTTCCGTGGCGGTATTACGGTAATCCCTGAGTTCCTCGCGCTTTGGCTGGCACTGTCGATTTATACCGCCTCGTTTATTGCTGAAATTGTCCGCTCTGGCATTCAGGCAATTTCGCACGGGCAAACGGAAGCTGCACAGGCACTAAGCCTGCCACGTAACCTGGTACTTCGTCTGGTGGTTATCCCTCAGGCACTGCGCGTCATTATTCCGCCGCTAACCAGCCAGTACTTGAACTTGATTAAGAACTCGTCGCTGGCAACCGCCATCGGTTATCCCGACCTTGTCTCGGTGTTTGCAGGCACCACGCTGAACCAGACCGGCCAAGCCATTGAGGTCATTGCAATGACCATGGCGGTCTACCTAACCATCAGCCTGCTGGTGTCCATGTTTATGAACTGGTTCAACGCCCGAGTGGCACTGGTTGAACGCTAGGCCGACGGTGAGGATATTTACATGATCCATAATCAAACAATCATTAAAGAGCGGCCAGCCCCCAGTAGTTCTGTCGGGGCGGTTGCCTGGCTACGTGCCAATCTGTTCAACGGCCCGATCAATACTATCTTTACCCTAATCGGGCTTTACATACTCTATTTGCTTGTCGTTCCCACCGTTCAGTGGGCGTTTTTGAATGCTGATTGGATCGGCACCACACGAGATGACTGCTCTCGGGAAGGGGCTTGCTGGGTATTCATCAATGCACGCTTCACCCAGTTTATCTACGGCTTGTATCCCCGTGAGGAAATCTGGCGAGCCAACATCGTCTTTGCTGGTTTCTTTACGCTGATAGCCTGGCTAGCTATTCCCCGCCTGCCCCTCAAACGTTGGGTGGCGATATTCGCGCTCGTCGGTTTCCCCATCGTTGCCTATGTGCTGCTGCACGGCGGCTACTTTGACATGCCTCGCGTGCCTACGCATCGCTGGGGTGGCTTACTGCTAACCCTGCTGCTGGCCACCGTCGGTATGGTGGGCGCACTGCCTATCGGCATTGTGCTGGCGCTGGGGCGGCGCTCCAATATGCCCATCGTGAAAAGTTTCTGCGTCGTATTTATCGAGTTCTGGCGTGGGGTACCTCTGATTACGGTGCTATTCATGGCCTCGGTAATGCTGCCGCTGTTCCTACCCTCTGAAATGAATGTAGACCGTTTAGTACGGGCGCTGATCGGCCTAACGCTATTCCAAAGCGCCTACATGGCCGAGGTGATTCGTGGCGGCCTGCAAGCCATTCCAAAAGGCCAGGAAGAGGCTGCTGCTGCGCTTGGCATGACCTACTGGAAGCGTATGGGGCTGATTGTGCTTCCTCAGGCGCTGAAAATGATGATTCCCGGCATTGTGAATACCTTCATTTCGCTGTTTAAAGACACCACCCTGGTCATGATCATCGGGCTATTTGACCTATTGGGGATCGTGCAAGCGGCGCTGGCCGACTCACGCTGGCTGGGCTTCTCACTGGAAGGCTATGTCTTTGCCGCCTTCATGTTCTGGGTCTTCTGTTTCAGCATGTCGCGCTATAGCCAGTATTTAGAGCGCAAGCTACACACCGGTCATAAGCGCTAACGCCGCTTTTATTAACGATTTTTTAGCAGGATAAAGACATGACTCAAGCAGCTACCGACATCTCTGGCACCCCGACTTCTGATCTAATGGTTGAAATGCGCGGCGTTAATAAATGGTACGGCGATTTTCACGTGTTGCGCGATATCGACCTGGAAGTAAAGCGCGGCGAGCGTATTGTTATTTGCGGGCCTTCAGGCTCGGGCAAGTCAACCTTGATTCGCTGCATTAACCATCTGGAAGAGCACCAGCAAGGCGATATCGTGGTAGGCGGCGTACCGCTTACCCAAGACGTTAAGCGTATCGAGCAAATCCGCCGTAGCGTGGGCATGGTATTCCAGCACTTCAACCTCTTCCCTCACTTAACCGTGCTGGAAAACTGCTGTATAGCGCCCATGTGGGTGCAAAAAAAGCCGCGTCGCGAGGCGGAAGAAATGGCCATGCAGTACTTAGAACGGGTGCGTATTGCTGAACAGGCGCTTAAGTACCCGGGTCAGCTTTCCGGCGGCCAGCAGCAGCGGGTCGCCATTGCCCGCTCACTGTGCATGCACCCTGACGTCATGCTATTCGACGAACCAACGTCGGCGCTTGACCCAGAAATGATCAAGGAAGTGCTAGACGTCATGGTGGAGCTTGCCAATGAAGGCATGACCATGCTGTGTGTGACCCACGAAATGGGCTTTGCCAAAACCGTTGCCGACCGGGTGATTTTTATGGACCAAGGGCAAATCATCGAAGAAAACGCCCCTGAGCCGTTCTTCAATAACCCGCAGTCAGAACGTACCCAGCTATTCTTAAGCCAGATTCTGGGGCACTAAGTAACGCAATTGATAAAGCAGTTGATAAAGCAATGGGCCTCATCGAAGGCCCATTGTTATCTGCAACGATGCCGATTCATTGCCCGCTCTCTCACAACCACTGCCAACCCGACTAACTCCCCAGCGGGGTAATACTGGCAGGCTGCAGGGCAGGTTGCTCGCGGTGTTGCGTCAGCGGTTTATTGGCGAGTGCTGTGAGCAATATCTGTAGTGGATCGCCATGGCTCACCACCAGCACCGTTTCGCCTTCACAGCGGCGCTCTAGCTCCTCAATCACTGCATACATCCTTGCGGCGACCTTGCTGACCGCCTCCACCTGATGCTGTTGATGCTCAGCATCCTGGGCATCTAACTCCCAGACGTCAGGGTAATGCCTATCCGGTTGGCCATCGAGTTCACCGAAGTAACGCTCACGAAGGCGCTCCTCTTTTTCCAGCGTTAAGCCAAACGCTGCAGCAACTCTTTCAGCGGTTTGTGTTGTCCGCAAAAAGTCTGAGTGCAGCACCTTGGTGGGCGTCGGCCAACACCATTGTGCAACGACTGTTGAGAGCTGCTCTTCGCCCAGAGGCGACAAGCCGAAGTCGCAAAGCCCACGCCCAGGCGAACTAATAATGAGGCCTTGTTCGTTCGCTTGGCTATGGCCATGGCGCATCAACAGATAGCGATTTCGCCAATGGTAGAAGGCAGCTGTGAAAGTGTTTGACATATCTTCGTAATAAACCCTAGATTGAAAGAGATCGTTTTCGAAAAATAAACATCTAGCGCTACAAATGTCCACTTACGAAACGTACGCGCAGTAAAAGAAGCGCTGAATTCGATAGTGGATAGCACAACACAAAAATAACGCACATAAGAGGCTAACTATGGAAACGTCACGTTTCTGCAAGCGTCCGCTTGCCATGCTAGCGGCTGCATCACTGCTCCCCTTCGCACTCCTCTCTACCCATGCCTTGGCAGAGTGCGAGCGTGGTGACCTGGACCCACTGTACTGCGATGAAAACGGCGACATGGTGGCTGATCGGCCAAGCGACGAGTCTGGATGGGCAAACCCGGACACGCTTATTTTTGCTTATACCCCGGTAGAAGATCCGGCCATTTATTCGGATATCTGGCAGCCCTTTATTGATCATCTATCCGAGGTCACCGAACGCGATGTGCGCTTCTTTGCTGTTCAATCTAACGCCGCCCAAGTCGAAGCCATGCGCAGCGGGCGCTTACACATTGCTGGCTTCTCGACCGGCCCGACTCCTTTTGCCGTGAACTTAGCAGGCGCGGTCCCCTTCGCACTGATGGGGTCAGATGATGGTCAGTTCGGCTACACCCTGCAGCTATTTACCCACGTAGACTCAGACATTGAGAGCCTGGAAGACCTCAAGGGCAAGCGTGTTGCCCACACCTCGCCAACGTCCAACTCCGGTAATCTAGCGCCGCGTGCCTTACTGCCAGAGCTTGGCATCACTCCCGAAGAGGATTACGACATCGTTTACTCGGGCAGCCACGATCAATCGATGCTGGGCGTCGTCGCTCGGGATTACGATGCCGCGCCGGTGGCTTCTGAAGTGGTCGAACGTATGGCAGCACGCGGCCTTTACGATGAGGAAGATGTACGTCTGATCTACGAATCTGATCGATTCCCAACCACTTCCTATAACTACGCCCATAACTTACACCCGGATCTTGTAGAAAAAATCGAGGAAGCCTTCTTTACCTTCGATTTCGTCGGCACCGAGCTTGGCGAGGAGTTTGAAGGCGTCGAAAAGTTTATTCCGATTAATTACAAAGATAACTGGCAAGTGATTCGTACCATCCAGGCGGCTAATGACGTGAGCTATACACGAGAAAACCTGGAGTAACAACGATTGCGCCGCCCCCAGCGGCGCAATTATTCGCCTTTCGATGGAAACAATCACATGCTGGAAATTACCAATCTGGTCAAACGTTATGGCCACAACGAGGCGGTGCTGAAGGGACTCGATCTTAAGGTAGAGGACAACAGCGTTGTTTCTATTGTTGGCGCGTCTGGTGCTGGTAAAAGCACCATGCTTCGCTGTATCAATCGCTTAGTAGAACCTACATCGGGCTCTATCAAACTCAACGGCACCGAACTGGTGAATGTGAAAGGCGCTGAATTACGCCGTGCCCGGCGCAAAATTGGCATGGTCTTCCAGGGATTTAACTTACTTGATCGCCTCACCGTCATGGAGAACGTACTGGCTGGGCGGCTTGGCTACGTTAATCTCTATCAAGCAATCTCACGTCGCTACCCTCAAGCCGATATAGAGCGTGCATTTACCCTTATGGAGCGCGTTGGGATTGCTCATTACGCCAATAAACGTGCCGATGAGCTTTCCGGCGGTGAGCGCCAGCGTGTCGGGGTGGTGCGGGCATTAATGCAAGAACCTGACCTGTTGCTGGCCGACGAACCAACAGCATCGCTCGACCCACGCACGTCCGAGCAAATAATGATACTGCTGCAGAGCCTTGCCAGTGAGCTTTCGCTACCGGTATTGATCAATATTCATAACGTTGCGCAAGCAAAAACCTACACTGAGCGCATTGTCGGCTTACGCCACGGCAAGATGATTTTTGATGGCGTGCCTGCAGACTTCAACAAAGACGCTCTTGATGCCATTTATGGTGGTATTGAAGCGCCTGACGATGCTATTACCGAGCAGCCCGGTGCCCATGCTGAGGAGCCACGACATGACGCCGTCTGACTCCCCGTCTCCCCCACGTACCTGGAAAAAACCGCCATTCATTGCCAACCCCATCATCCGCTACGGCATTTTTATTGTCGCGGCGATTTATCTGGTGTGGGCTTTCGGTTCTTTGCCGTTTAACTGGGCGCGCATTTCAGAAGGCTTACCGCGGGCAGCGCGCATCTTTAGCGGGGGCTTTCCACCCAGCTTGGAACGTTACGAGTTGCTACTAACAGGCTTTAAAGAGAGCTTCCAAATTGCCATTCTCGCCACACTACTAGGCGTTTTTCTATCGATTCCTTTTGCGGTGATGGCCGCTCGTAACATCGCCCCGATGCCCATTTACGTGATTGGCCGCGCGGTCATTATTATCTCGCGCAGCTTTCACCCCGTTATCGTGGCTATTTTATTCGTGGCAGCCGTTGGGTTTGGGCCGCTGGCAGGTATTTTAACGCTGACTCTCTACTCCATCGGGTTTGTTGGAAAGCTGCTAGCAGAAGAGATCGAAGAGATTGACTGGGGGCAGGTAGAAGCCATGCGCGCGGCAGGAGCAGGCTACATTGCCACGCTTTATTACGCCGTCTTTCCACAAATATTGCCCCGCCAGGTCGGTCTATCGATGTACCAACTTGATAGCAACCTACGCGCCTCTGCGGTGGTCGGCATCGTCGGTGCAGGCGGTATCGGTGGCACATTAATGAATGCCTTTGGTCGCTATGATTACGACTTCGCCTTTGCGATTTTACTGGTCATTATTGCGGTTATTTTACTGAGTGAAGGCATCAGCGGCTGGGTGAGGAAAAAAATATGGTAGATCACGCTCAGCAACTTGCCGACCGTGTTTGGCATCGCTACGACCGTAAAGAACGCTTAATCCGCTACGCTGTACTGCTAGGCACACTGATGCTGGTGTTCTGGGCGGTTCGCGATATTGATATTTTCTGGCCCTGGGTATGGGACGCGCCCAACCAAATGTCTAATTTGGCTGCGCGAATGTGGCCGCCTAGCCCTGCCGGGTTAAGCAATATTCTGAACGCGCTGCTCGAAACAGTACATATCGCGACGTTAGCCACATTTCTGACTATTTTTCTCGCCTTGCCAGTCGCCTATATCGCCGCCCAGAACACCACCCCCAATCGTGCTTGCCTATGGCTGGGGCGCTTTATTCTAGTCTCCAGCCGCTCGGTTAATACGATTATATGGGCGCTGTTATTCGTGGCTATTTTTGGCCCCGGCGTATTAGCAGGGATCCTGGCGATTGTGTTTCGCTCGATAGGCTTTATTGGCAAATTAATGGGTGAAGCCATTGAAGAAATCGATCGTCGCCCGGTGGAAGCGATGGAAGCCACCGGTGCTTCCAAGGCAAAAGTGGTCGCCTACGCTATTGTGCCCCAGGTGATGCCAGCCTTTTTTGCCATCGTGATTCTGCGCTGGGATATCAACATCCGGGAATCCACCGTGCTGGGACTCGTTGGCGCAGGTGGCATTGGCGTGATTCTGCAAGGCGCTATCGACACCTTTGCTTGGCCGACAGTCGCTACTATTTTGATCGCGATTATCATTTTGGTACTGATTGGCGAAGCCATTACTAGCCTACTGCGCAGCAAAGTGCTTTAACCCCTTTTTACCTTCGCAAGTGTTTGACCAAACGGCAAACGCTTGCCATGGTTAGAGGGTAACTAACGACAAGGAGGACGTACGACGATGACCACCTATATCGTGGTAGCTGACGCCGCCCGCGCGCGTATTTTTACCCGTGATGCGTTGAATCTCACTGAGCATGAGAGCCTTGTACACGCAGCAGGCAGGCTGCACGAAGGTGATTTAATCACCGATCGCCGCGGTGCCGATGTTCATGAATCTACGTCAACCTCATCGCGCTCGTCTGGAGAAGAGGGCGCTGCCTCGCAGCATGAAAATGAGCTGTTTGCCAAAGAAGTCGCCAAGCGCTTATATGGTGCACGCGTCGATAACAGCATGGAAAAGCTTATTATGGTCGCGCCACCGAAATTTCTTGGGCTACTGCGAGAAAAGCTCGACAACACCACCCACAAACTGGTCATTCACACGCTTTCAAAAGATTTGAGTAAAGCTTCCCTGGCCGATATTCAAAACGCCGTTAGCGACCTACGCTAATGCTCTCTACGTCACCCTCGCTTTCCCACTAAGCACGCTTTTCTGCTAAAGAAGTGGTCGCTTTTGCCGATAGTCGTCTGACCCCTGACGATTTAGAGAGCGACCATGTTTTCCTCCCTGCGAGCCCGCATCTTACTAGCCGCCCTCACGGCCATTATTGTAGCCCTCATCATTAATGGCATAGCCAGCTACACCACCGTCAAGCATCACAACAATCAACAAGTAAGTCGCAATCTCAGTGCCGTCGTTAACGGTAACACCCAGGCGATTAATGAGTGGTTTAACGCTCGCTATACCATGCTGGCCAGCATGGATGATGCTGTTGGCAGCAGCGACCCGCTTGCCGCATTGCGACAGCTGTCTGATTCTGGAAGCTTCATGACGGCCTATATGGCTTATCCCTCTACGTCTGATGCTGTTTTTTCTGATAACTGGCAGCCGCCTAGTGATTATGACCCTCGCCAACGCCCCTGGTATCAAGACGCTGCCAACGCCAAAGACACCATTATCACAACGCCTTATGTCGATGCCCAAACAGGGGGGTTAATCGTTACCTTTGCACGCCCCTTCTACCGTAACGGGCAGCTCGCCGCTGTCATTGGTGCAGATATCACCATTGAAGATGTCATTGATATTGTGGCCAGTATCGCCCCGACACCTTCAAGCTTCGGTTTTTTGACGACGGAAGATGGCACGCTTGTGGCGCATCCTGACGCTGAGTTAACGCTTGAGCCGTCCTCAGTGTTGAGCAGCGATCTAACCAACGACAGCTTGGCCAAGATTATCCAAGCCGAAGAGCCTCAAGCGCTTGAACTGCAAAACAGTGGCAAGCTGCTGATGGGCAGCACAGTGGGCGGCAGTAGTGGCTGGCAGTTAGTCGTGGCGCTTGATGAGCACGAAGCCACCGCAGGCCTGCGTGCCATTGCGACTACCTCAATTATCACTTTGTTGATTGTCGCGGCCATCACCGCCGTTATATTTGGTGTCCTGCTTTCATTGATGCTTCGTAGACTGCTTGGCGTGCGCAACGCGATGGATAACATTGCCTCGGGAGATGGCGATTTAACCCTGCGTTTGCCAGAAGAAGGCAACGATGAAGTGACCCAAATTGCCAGCGCGTTCAACCGTTTTGTCGGCAAAATGGAAGCCGTATTGGTTGATGTCCGCACGAGCAGTGAAGCGGTTCATCACGCGGCCAACGAAATTGCCATGGGTGGTCAGGATTTATCACGCCGTACCGATAACGCGGCCGCAAGCCTGCAGCAAACATCTGCGTCGATCGAGGAAATCACCAGCACCGTTCAACACACTGCCGCATCTGCCCAGCAAGCCAACCAGCTCTCCCATGCCGCATCAAACGTTGCGAAGGAAGGCGGCCAAGTGGTGGCAAATGTCGTCACAACAATGGAAGACATTTCTCAATCCTCTAATAAAATTGGTGAGATTGTCACGCTGATGAACAGCATTGCCTTCCAAACCAATCTACTGGCACTCAACGCCTCTGTAGAAGCGGCCCGTGCCGGCGAACATGGCCGTGGCTTTGCCGTAGTGGCCGACGAGGTCCGCAAGCTTGCGGGGCGCAGTAGCGAAGCTGCCAACGATATTCAAAAGCTAATCGAAGACTCACAAAGCAAAGTCAACAATGGCACCTCTCTGGTACAAAATGCGGGTGCGACGATGCAGGATATTGTTGCCCATATCACCCGTGTTACCGATGTGCTGGAGGAGATTAACGCAGCCACCAGCGAGCAGAGCGACGGCATTAATCAAGTCAATATTGCCGTTGCCGAGCTTGATCGCATGACCCAGGAAAACGCTGCCATGGTGGAAGAGTCCACTACTGCTGCTGAGCAACTGAAAGAGCAAGCGGAGCATCTCGCGGGGACTATCAGCAGCTTTAAACTGTCCCACGCTGCCACGCCTGCTTTGCAAGTGCCCTACCAAACACCTGACAACCAACGTCGCCATATCGCCTAGGGATTACACTATGCATTTCCGCTCATTACGCTCTTTTGTCGTGGCACTAGCAGGCCCTTGCCTGTTAGCCATTGTGGCCGCCCTGGTGGTGTATAACTTGATCGCCGCCTCACACACTCAACAAACCGTGGATGACCACACCAGTGAGCTCATGGAAGGCGCGCTGGATGCCCGCTTAAACGCCATTGCCGAAGCAGAAGGTCAGCGCATTCAGCGCGAGCTGGACAAAGCGATGACGCTGGCCAGCCAACTCGCCATGACCAATGCGTTAATGGGCATGGACGATGCAGAAGGCCAACGCGCACTCTACTTAAGCCGCCGACAGCTATCAAACCTTGTGCGCCAAACCGTCGCCGACAACCCTGACCTAGTGGATGCCTATATCGGCTGGGAGCCCAACGCTTTTGGAGATGACGCGCGCTACGCGGGTGACGAGCGCTACGGCCATGACGCCAGCGGCCGCTTTATGCCTTGGTGGTACCGCACTGATGATGGCGAGCTGGCGATACTGCCGCTAGGTGAGGACATAGAGAGCGAAACGCCCCTGGCAAGCGGCGTGCGCGAAGGCGAGTACTACCTGTGTCCACGGGAAACCTTAGCTCCCTGTATTATCGACCCCGCGGCTTACGACTTCGGCGGTGAAACCCAGCTAGTCACCTCGTTCAACGCGCCGATCTTGGTAGATGGCGAATTTCGCGGTGTGGCGGGGATTGATTTGGCGCTTAACTTTATCCAAACCCTGTTAAACGATGCTAACCAGGCGCTTTATAACGGCGCTGGCCGGATGACACTGGTGGCGGGACGTGGCGGTTTGGTAGCGGATACCGCTGGCAAAGAAGCCTTGGGCTTGCCCGCTAGCGATTCGCTAAGTGACACGCTATTGGCAGGCATTGAGCAGGCAACAACGCAGGGCAGCCTACACAGCAGCATGGCCGATGGTATGTTCCAGCGTTATCAGCCTATCACCCTTGGCAATACGGACCAGCCCTGGGTGCTGGTACTGCAGCTTCCCGAGTCAGTGGTACTGGCCGAACTGAACGCCTTGCAAGACGTGCTCAGCGAGCAGCGTCAGCAAAACACGCTGGGCATGACGCTGGTGGGCTTATTGCTGGCCGCGATTGGTGTCGGCGCACTGTGGTGGATTGGTGGACGAATCGCACGCCCTCTTAAACGCCTAGCCAACCGGATGGAAGAGATCGCAACCGGACATGGCGACCTTACCCAACGCTTGCCAGTTCATGGCCGCGACGAGAGCGCAGCGGTAGCAGAACAGTTCAATGCCTTCGCGGAGAAAATCCAAACCATCTTGCTGGATGTACGGCGCAGCAGCGAAGCGGTTAACCATGCGGCCAATGAGATTACCCAAGGAGGGCACGATCTTTCTCGGCGCACCGAACAGGCCGCCGCCAGCCTGCAACAGACCTCTTCAGCCATGGAAGAGATCAGCAGTACCGTTGGCCACACCACCCACGCCTCACAGGAAGCCAGCGGGCTTTCCCAAACCGCCTCGGAGCTAGCGTCCCGTACTGACAGTGCGTTTGAGCAGGTGGTCGCCACGATGACGGATATTCGCACCAACTCTGATGAAATTCAGAGCATTGTCAGCGTCATTGATGGTATCGCTTTCCAGACTAACCTACTGGCGCTAAACGCATCTGTAGAGGCTGCCCGTGCAGGGGAGCATGGTCGTGGTTTTGCCGTCGTGGCTGATGAAGTGCGCAAACTCGCCTCGCGCAGCAGCGACGCCGCCAAAGATATTCGCCAACGCATCGATGCCTCGGCAGGTAAGGTAGAAAGCGGTACCCAAATGGTGCGTGATGCCGAAGCAGCTATGCATGAACTGGCTCAAAGCGTGACGCGCGTTACTCAAATGCTCGGCGATATCAGCACGGCCGCGCGAGAACAAAACGATGGTATCAGTCAGGTAAGCATTGCCGTCACCGATCTAGATCAGATGACTCAGCAAAACGCAGCCCTAGTGGAGGAGTCCACCACCGCCGCCGAACAGCTAAAAGATCAGGCGGATCGGCTCGATGCACTGGTGGGTGGCTTCACGCTTGAAGCACATGACAACCGCCACCCACAGAGCCAACACACGCTGCCTGCGCCAACGCCGGCACAGTACTAAACAGCGATTAAATCAGGCCGCCAGGAGATCGGCAGTAGCGGAGGTTTATCGCTACGCTGGGCTCCGGCGGTCATTATCCTGCCAGGCCTCATTGCGAGGCCCACCTCGTTATCCATCCTGCCTTAGCTCAGTTTACTCCAGGGCGTGTTCTCCCCCTTGCGAACCGATAACTACACGATCTTAAGCATACGCCTAAAGTCGTAATCATTGGTGCCGATAGTAGGGCTGCAGATAGTACTTATCAGATAGTACTTATCAGATAGTACGTAACAGATAGTACGTAACAGATAGTACCTACAAAGTGGCCTATTTCAGGCCTTAGCTTTCCTAACTAGCGAGACTATATTCATGCTGTCGTCCCTACGCTTGCGTATTCTTATCATCACATTAATGGTAATTACGCTAGCACTGACTATTAATGCCTCAGTCAGCTACCTGACCCTGCAAACACATAATGACCAGCAGGTAACTCAGCAGTTGGCCTCAATTGCACAGGGTAACGCCCTGGCCATTGAGGAGTGGGTTGATGCCCGAGCCGCCATACTAGAAGCCGCGCGCACGCCAGTGATCGATAATGACCCGCTTGCGCCACTCATTCAGGTAGCAGAGTCAGGCGGTTTCCTAACGGCATTTTTCGGCCAAGCCGATGGTAGCCACCTTTCGTCCGATGGCTGGGTACCAGACAGTGATTTTGATCCACGCCAGCGCGACTGGTACCAAGCAGCAACAAAGCAGGATCGTACTATCGTCTCGCTGCCTTACGTGGACGCTAATAGCAATCAGCTAGTGGTTAGCTTTGCTACGCCAGTCAAGCGTAATGGCCGTTTGTATGGGGTGATCGGCGGCGATGTCGTCATCGACAACCTAGTCAGTCAGGTCAACGCTATTCGGCCAACGCCTTCGAGTTTCGCCTTTCTAAGTAGCGGTGGCGAAACAGTCATTGCTCACCCCGACACTGCACTGACGCTCAAACCGCTGAGTCGAATTAGCGACACCCTGTCCCCTGCGTCCATCGAACAACTAAGTGCTGCGCAAGACGCGTGGGAGCCTATTGAAGTCGATGGCCTGGATAAGCGACTCTCAGTGACCCCCATCGCAGGAACCGACTGGGAACTCGGCGTGGCACTAGACGAGCATGAAGCTACTGCAGGGCTGCGGGCCATCCTCAAATCTTCACTGTTGACGCTAATCGCCATCATTGCTGTCACGGCGCTGCTGTTGAGCCTGTGGCTCAAACGTACTTTCGCTGGCCTAGAACGGGCGCGTGATGCCCTGGATGACATTGCCAGCGGCGAAGGTGATCTAACCCGCCGACTTCCCGAACAGGGCAGTGATGAAGTAGCTCAGATCTGCGGTGCTTTCAACCGCTTTGTAGGCAAAATGGAAGCGGTATTGGTCGATGTACGCACCAGCAGTGAATCGGTGCACCATGCCGCTAACGAAATTGCCTTGGGCGGCCAGGATCTATCCCGCCGTACCGATAACGCAGCTTCTAGCCTGCAGCAGACTTCTGCCTCAGTCGAACAGATAACCAGCACCGTAGAGCACACCGCTGCCTCGGCCCAAGAGGCCAACAAACTCTCTCAAACGGCCTCGAAAGTAGCGAAAGAAGGCGGGCAAGTGGTCGCCAATGTGGTTACCACGATGGAAGATATTTCCCAGGCCTCCCATAAAATTGGCGAAATCGTCACGCTAATGAACAGTATTGCCTTCCAAACCAACTTGCTGGCCCTTAACGCTTCCGTAGAAGCCGCCCGGGCAGGGGAGCATGGCCGTGGTTTTGCGGTCGTTGCTGATGAAGTACGCAAATTAGCAGGGCGCAGTAGTGAAGCCGCCAACGATATTCAAAAACTCATTGAAGACTCACAAAGCAGAGTGAATAACGGTACCGCATTAGTGCAAAACGCGGGCGCAACCATGCAGGACATTGTCGCTCATATCACTCGCGTTACCGATGTGTTGGAGGAAATCAACTCCGCCACGAGTGAGCAGAGCGATGGTATTAAACAGATCAATATCGCCGTGTCTGAACTTGACCGTATGACCCAGGAGAATGCTGCCATGGTGGAAGAGTCCACCACTGCCGCTGAACAGCTGAAAGAGCAAGCTGATCATCTGAAGGGCACCATCAGCAGCTTTAAGCTGTCTCGACACCCTTCGGCTCCCCTAACCGTCAACTCGCCCAACGTTTTGCCATCGTATTGAGTGACTATCGTATTGAGTGACTAAGGAATCGGCGGCAGTGGAATATCATCACTGCGCTTGGCACCCGCGGTCATCTCGCGGCAAAGTCGCAAGAACTCGCGCACCCCCGTGGTAAGGTACTTGTGGCGGTGCCAGATGAAAGTAAACTGACGTTTTAAGTCTAATTCCGGTGTTGGCAGAGGCACTAAGCTGCCACGCCGGAAAGCATCACGCAGTGCTAGCCTGGAAACGCAGCCAATCCCCAGGCCTGATTCTACTGCCCGCTTAATACCCTCGGTATGCTCAAGCTCCAACAGGGTATTAAACCGACTACGCCGATGCCGCGCGGCGTGCTCAAGAGTCATGCGGGTGCCAGAACCCTCCTCGCGCATAATCCAGTCTTCACGCAACAGTTGTTCCAGCTCAAGATGCTCGCGACCCGCCAACGGGTGGCGCGGTGAGCAGAAGACGCACAGCTCATCCTCTACCCATGGCTGACTAATAATCATATCGTCGTCGCACTGCCCTTCAATCAGCCCTAAATCAAGCGAGTGCTGGCGCACACTCTCAATAATGTGGCGCGTGTTACGCACCGCCAACCGCACCCGACTGCCTGGGTAGCGCTGCATAAAATCGCTGATCAACAGAGTGGCTAGATAATTGCCAATGGTTAGCGTTGCACCCACGTCCAATGCGCCTACGCCCTGCTGGCCGCGCAACAGTTCCTCTACCTCTTCGGCCCTGTCCAGCAAGGCCACCGCTTTTGGCAACAGTTGAAAGCCCAACGCATTAAGCTTCAGCCGTTTGCCCATGCGGTCGAGAAGCTGGCAGTCAAACTGACGCTCAAGCTCCGCTAGCGACGTACTGGTAGCAGATTGGGACATAGCGAGGGCACGCGCCGCCTGAGAAACACTTTCGTGCTGGGCGACGGCCACAAAGACTTCCAACTGGCGCAGGGTGTAATGCATAGAGACAACCTATCTTGTTTCGGCGACATATCTATTCTTTAGATAAGTGTTATCAGTATAATTCGCTTAACAGATATATCTCTCTTTATTTAGAATTAGTAGCAACATATTTAGCCATTTTTTATGCTTTTTTAGAATATGGCAGACGAGGCTTAGGCCACTCTGCCCATTGGAGGAGTTAGCATGAGCAAGTTTGCCCTGGAAGAAGTCCTCAGCGTTCACCACTGGAACGACACCCTGTTCAGCTTCCGCACCACTCGCGAGCGTAGCCTACGCTTCAAAAATGGTCAGTTTGTGATGATTGGCCTGGAAGTGAACGGCAAACCGCTGATGCGTGCTTACTCCATCGCCAGCCCCAACTACGAAGACCATCTGGAATTTTTCAGCATCAAAGTACCCGATGGCCCGCTCACCTCGCGCTTGCAGCACCTTCAAGTTGGCGACCAAATTATGGTCAGCCGCAAGCCTACGGGCACGCTGGTATGCGATGACCTGCTTCCCGGCCGCAACCTTTACATGCTTTCCACCGGAACAGGCCTTGCACCGTTTATGAGCCTGATCCAAGACCCAGAAGTGTACGAGCGCTTTGAAAAAGTTGTGCTGGTGCATGGCGTACGCGAAGTATCTGAACTTGCCTATGCCGACTTTATTACCAAAGAGCTGCCTGCTCACGAGTATTTAGGCGAAGAGATTGCCGAGAAGCTGGTGTACTACCCCACGGTTACCCGTGAAGAATTCCACACCATGGGACGCCTAACCGATCACATTCGCAGCGGCAAGCTGTTTGAAGATACCGGTCTTCCGCCGATTGATCCGCGCCAAGACCGCGCGATGATTTGCGGCAGCCCCGCCATGCTCGACGACACTAGCGCGCTGCTAGACGAATTGGGCCTGAATATTTCCCCGCGGATGGGCGAGCCGGGCGATTACGTGATTGAGCGTGCCTTTGTTGAGAAGTAAGGGGTGAAAAGTAAGAAGTGAAGAGTCAGAAATAGAAGGCAAGGAAAGGTTTGCCAACTCGTAAGTAACAACGCAACGCCCCGCTAAGCAGGCCGCTTAGCGGGGCGTTTTGGTAATTTTAGGCTGCGAAGCACCCGTCGCGATTAAACCGCGTCTTTACCGGTTTCGCCGGTACGAATACGAATCACCTGCTCCAGCGGCATAACAAAGATTTTGCCATCGCCGATTTTGCCGGTATTGGCAACCTGCGTAATGGCATCAATAACCTGTTCCGCCATATCGTCATCTACCGCAACTTCTAGCTTTACTTTGGGCAGAAAATCCACCACGTACTCTGCACCACGATATAGCTCTGTGTGACCTTTCTGACGGCCAAAGCCCTTCACTTCCGTTACCGTAATGCCCTGCACGCCGATATCAGAGAGCGATTCGCGTACGTCATCAAGCTTAAACGGCTTGATAATGGCTGAGATCAATTTCATTGCGACATCCTCTAGCTTGGTGGCCTTTTATTAAAGGTTGGCGGGACACTGCTGTTAGCCAAGCCCGTTAGCGTTAAGCATACACCGCTACAGGCAGAGAATAAAAAATCAGCGCCTATGGATTGTAACAATGCACTAAGGCAAAAAGGCCTCCCGTTAGGGGAGGCCAAAAGAGCACGCCAGCTCATTTCATTAGCGTAAGCTTATTTCTTAACGCTAAATTCAGGATAGGCTTCAAGACCGCACTCAGCAATATCGACACCTTCATACTCTTCTTCTTCGCTAACGCGGATACCCATGATGGCTTTCAGCACCAGCCACACCACTAGGCTGGCAACGAATACCCAGCCAAAGATACCAACGATACCGATCAGCTGTGCGCCGAAAGAAGCGTCGCCATTGGTCAGCGGAACCGCCAGCACGCCCCAGATACCCACCACACCGTGTACCGAGATAGCACCGACCGGATCATCAAGCTTCAGTTTGTCCAGCGTGACGATCGCAGCGACAACGATCAAGCCACCCACCGCTCCAATCACCGCAGCGCCTAGCGCAGAAGGCGACAGAGGATCCGCAGTAATCGCGACAAGACCAGCCAGTGCACCGTTAAGCGCCATGGTAAGGTCCGCTTTACGGAACCACAGTTTGGCAAGAATCAGTGCGGCAAGCACGCCACCGGCAGCCGCCGCATTAGTGTTAACAAACACTTGAGCAACGTTGTTGGCAGAGCTGATGTCGGACATTTTCAGTTCAGAGCCGCCGTTGAAACCGAACCAACCCATCCAAAGGATAAAAGTACCCAGTGTGGCCAGCGGCATGTTGGCGCCTGGAATCGCGTGGATAGACCCATCTTTACCGTACTTACCTTTACGTGGGCCAAGCACCAATACACCCGCTAAGGCAGCCGCGGCACCCGCTAAGTGAACAATGCCGGAACCCGCGTAATCGGAATAGCCGACTTCAGACAACCAGCCGCCGCCCCACGTCCAGTAGCCAGACACCGGATAAATAAAGGCTGTCATCACTACTGCGAAGGCCAGGAATGCCCACAGCTTCATGCGCTCAGCAACCGCACCAGACACAATCGACATGGCTGTGGCCACAAACACTACCTGGAAGAAAAAGTCAGAGCGCATTGAGTAGTAAGGCGCATCATCACCGCCTGCGGTCACTGCATCCACGCTGTTTTCAGCGCCAATCAAGAAACCAAGGTTGGGTAGGAAGCCACCCGCGCTGCTGGAATACATAATGTAGTAACCCACCAGCAAGTACATGGTGCAGGCAATCGCAAACAGCGCGATATTTTTGGTCAGAATCTCGGCGGTGTTTTTCGAACGTACCAAGCCAGCCTCAAGCATTGAGAAGCCAGCGGCCATCCACATGACGAGCACGCCGCAAATTAGGAAGTAAAACGTGTCGAGCGCGTAGCTCAGATCAGTCAACTCATTCATTTTAAGTTCCCCGTTGAACTATAGAAATGATCCGAAAAAACAGCTTCAAACGGCGTCTGCACCGCGTTCGCCTGTCCGAATCCGAATAACGTCTTCAAGCGGTGTCACAAACACCTTGCCGTCACCGATCTTGCCGCTGTTAGCTGCGCTACAGATCGCTTCCAATACGCTCTCTAACCGGGTGTCGTCCACGGCCACTTCAACTTTTACCTTGGGTAGAAAGTCGACGACGTACTCTGCCCCCCGATACAGCTCGGTATGCCCCTTTTGACGACCGAAGCCTTTAACTTCAGTCACCGTGATGCCCTGAACGCCGTTGTCAGCGAGCGCTTCACGAACGTCGTCAAGTTTGAATGGCTTGATGATAGCGGTGATGAGTTTCATCCCGGATCTCCCCTGCTGGATTAGGTAGCGGCAGCGCCGCCCGAATTAACTGCTTATCTCGTTAATGCGCATACCGTGCCACCCAACTTTTTTTTCTTATAAGTCAGCAGTTTGTTTTATAAAAATTAAGGTTTTTCGGTGGCAAGGAAGACTTAGTAGCCGCCGCCACTGCCCGCTTGCACCATAAAAGAACATGAATAAAAACGCGGCGCTCTATTTCGATGCACTCCTTCGATGCACCCCGCCGATAAAGAGAGGCCAGAGGCTAATTTGCAAACGATGCATGCGCATCGACGGCGGGTTGCGTATCCTTATTAGTAAGCAGTGCACATTTATGCGTGGTCATTTAAGGAGAGAGCGATGGCGCCTCAAGATCGCATTAGCCGTTTAGCCCAGCAAATTGGGGATCGTTTACAGAACGCCTCCCAAGCCCCGGAAGATATTCAAAAAGGCGTACAGCAGGTAGTGCGTGGTGCCTTTGACAGGCTGGAGCTGGTGTCACGGGAAGACTTTGATATTTTGATGGATGTATTGCAGCGCACCCGCTCACGCGTTGAAGCTCTAGAGCGCCAAGTGGCCAGCCTTGAGGCCGCCGTGGAAGCGTCTACCTCAACGAGCCCTTCCCCCATTGAAGCAGAAGCACCACCAACCCCCGCTCCTGAACCGAACAGTGATGGTTCAGAGGATGACAAGCCCGCCTAAATCCAGAACGGACGGCAATAGGTTGACGACGCCTATTGCCGACTAAGTGGTGGCTTAATACGTTGATGTTGATGACGTAAAGAGCGTCATACCCACTTAATAAACACGAATCAATATCATTGACTTTGATTGTTGTGGTGATACTCTCCGCCTCCTACTCCCTAACTGCTCGCGGATTGTTCACCATGTCTGACTGGTCTTCTTCAACGGCTACACTCATTGGCACGGGTCTATTACTAGGCTTTTCCGGCGCTGTTTTCGCCCAAAACACAACGTCTGGATCCACGCTAAACGCAAACGCTGGAGATACCATGGTGGTGGTTGGCTCCCGCACCCCAACCCAGATCAGTCAGATACCTGGCGCGGTATGGGTGATTGATAAAGAGATGCTGCAACAGCAGACCCGCAATGGTGCAGACCTAAAGACGGCTTTGGGGCAACTTGTGCCGGGGCTGGATCTAGCACCGCAAGGGCGCACCAATTATGGGCAAAACATGCGTGGTCGGGGCGTGCAGGTGCTTATCGATGGCGTATCTCTGAACAGTTCGCGTGGGCTTTCCCGTCAGTTCGATGCCATCGATCCCTTCAATATTGAGCGTGTAGAAGTGCTTTCCGGCGCCAGCAGCCTGTATGGCGGCGGTGCTACGGGGGGCTTGATCAATATCATTACGCGCAAAGGCGAAGAAGGCCTGAACTGGCGCACCGAAGCAGGCATCACCACAGGCTTCAACAACAGCGATGATATGGATCGACGTCTGTCGCAATCGATCAGCGGCGGCAATGAGCGGGTTCAGGGCTATCTGGGTACCTCCATTGTGGACAACGGCCGTCACTATGACGGCAGTGGTCAGGAGATCTTTCCCGATATTGCCCAGACCGACCTGCAGGACAATCGCAGCATTGATGTATTGGGCAACCTCTCGTTCCGTTTGACCGATGAACAGAGCCTGGAACTGGGCGCCCAGCTGTATCGTTCCGGTTACGAAGGTAACCGGGGGGTTTACTTTCCCAACCTCGACGCAGCCACGCCCAACTTGAACGATGCCGAGATTCGCGACGGCTACCGTTCACAGCGCGACCCGGAAACCGACCGCAAGCTGGTCAACGTCAACTATCACCACGCTAACCTATGGGGACAAAACTTCTATCTACAGGCCTTCCATCGAGAAGAGGAATCCAGCTTCCAGGCCTTTCCTTACCCTGTCTCGGATGGCCTGCAGTTTCGTGCATCGCAACAAAATACTGATTTAAGCGGTATTAAAGCGCTGTTTGAGTCGCGCCTGGGTGATGACATTTCATTGACCTATGGGCTCGACCTGGATCGCGAAAAATTCGATGCCAGCCAGATGCTGTTTAATACCGATGTATCAGATGCCACCGGAGGTTTGGTGCAGCAGGCTTCGGGCGTTGAGCCCCGCTACCCAGGCTATCAGGTGGACGGGCTTTCGGGCTTCGTCCAAGGTGACTGGCAGGCCACCCAGGCGCTTAAGCTCTCCGCAGGGTTGCGGCAGCAGCATATGGATGTCGAAGTGGGCGATTTCCAGGGTATTCCCGGCGGTAAGAACGATTACGAAGCCACGCTATTGAATGCCAGCGCCCTCTACGATTACGGCAACGGTCACCAGAACTGGCTGCAGTTTAGCCAGGGCTTCGAGCTGCCAGATCCCGCCAAATACTACGGCAAGAGCCCCGAGGTGAGTGTCAATAACAACCCTCTATCTGCCATCGAGACAGATCAGGTGGAGCTAGGCTGGCGCTACCAGGGGGGTAACTGGATGGCTCAAACGGCACTCTACTACGCTTGGTCGGACAAGGCAGTAGAGAACGCCCAGGATCTGAGCGTCAGCGTAGTGGACGAAAAGAAACGCGACTTTGGCCTAGAGAGCGCGGTAACCCGTTACTTCGACAACGGCCTGGAGGTCGGCGGCACTCTACACTTAGTGCGTTCCGAGCAGGAGAACAGCCAAGGGGAGTGGGAGAAGCGTGACGCCCGCTATGCATCGCTCTCCTCTTCAACGGCCTTTATCGGCTGGACCGACTACGTGCGTTCGGCGCGCTTGCAAGCCAGCCATACTTTCGATCTGAAAGACGACGCGGATCGTGAGATCGACGGCAACACCACCCTCGATCTATCGCTCAGCCAGGAGACCGATTTTGGCACCGTGAGTCTGGGCATACAGAACCTACTCGATGATCAGTACTCCACCGTCTGGGGCCAGCGGGCCGCTATGTTCTATTCGCCCTACTACGGTCCAGAATACCTCTACGACTATCAAGGGCGCGGACGTACTTACACCCTGAACTGGTCGATGGCGTATTAAGCACCGCCCCGCTACTCGCAGGCAGCCGCTCAACAGCGAGGTAATGGGAATGGCGACACTCGACACACTCGCGCCACTCACCACCTATGACCTGCTGGCCCTTGGTCAGCGCTTCGGGATCGATTACCGCTTTCCCGAAGCGCCTGACCACTCCCCATCGCCTTACGTGGCTCGCGGGCGTGTGATCGATTTCGAGATCACCCCAGCCCTACGCGTGACGCACTCAGATCTTGATGTTCTGCACGCTTATGCCTCCACCTCCCGTCGTACCGCTCCGTGGTTTCTCAGTGTGATACTTGAGGGCTGCATTCACGTGGGGCTCGGCCACCAGTCATTTCAATTACAGGCTGGCGACGCCTTCAGTGCGCACTTCAATCAGCAGACCGGGCTTGAGGTCTTCCAGCCGGCACCACAACGCTTACGCACCCTCAACGTGTCGATTCTAGATGGCCTCGAGTCTCTCTCTTCCTCGCCCATCAGCGTTGCCCCTCCAGCCACCCCAGTGCTACACACTTGGCAAGTACCGCCGCTCCTTCGCCATAGCCTAGAAACAGCACTGGCTTCGAACTGGTCAGCAGAACGGCAGTGCCTATTATGGCAAGGCCTCGCGCTCCAGTTACTCGCTCATGGCCTGCCTGCCGCTTGCCTGGAAACCGGCGACAAAAACACACAAGATGGCCCCCCTCCGGACCTTTCTCATCGCGATCACCAACGTCTGGAGCGCTTGCGCCAGCAGCTCGAACATTATCCCAACCAGCATTACCGGCTGGAGCAGTTGGCCCGAAATGCCGCTATGAGCCCTAGTAGCCTACGCACCAAGTTCCAGCGCTGTTACGGCTGCTCGATATTCGACTACCTACGGCGTTGTCGCCTGACCCAAGCTCAGGCGTACTTACGCAAAGGTTATAGCGTGCAGCAAACTGCCCACGCCTGCGGCTACCGCCACGCCAGCAACTTTGCTACGGCATATAAGCGGGCCTTTGGTGTCACGCCGCATGAGGTCTTCAAGTGTCGCTAACGTACTATCCATAACTACCCATAACGTCTTGCCGTAAGTTCCCCTACTCTGCATTTTTTGGCAGTGCGCATAACCTCTTTGTCATAGCGCATACCTTTCCAAAGCAATTAAACGCAATAATTCTCATTAACACATTGGTTAATTGCTTCTCATTGCAGGTATACCTCCATGTCTTTTACGCCTCGCCGTCTTTTACGCTCTCCACTCAGTGCCGCTGTTATCGCGGCACTCACGGCACCCTCGGTTTACGCTCAGGCAAGTGCGCAGGAAAGTACTCTGGAAAGTACAGCGCTAGGCACTGTGACGGTAACCGCCCAGCAGGCGGCCACTAAAGTCACCACCCCTTTTATTGAAACGCCGCAAAGCGTGTCTACGATTACCCGCGAACAAATGGAACACCGTGGGGTAGACACCGTTCAGCGCGCCACCGACTATACGCCCGGTGTTTACAGCAATCAGGTGGGCGCCTCCAACCGCTTCGACTACCTGGTACTACGGGGCTTTTCTGACGGCAGCTTGAGTAATACCTTCTTAGATGGTCTTAAAGTGATGGGCGATGCCAACTCCCATAGCAGTATGCGCATCGATCCGTGGTTTTTAGACAGCATTGAAGTGGTGCGCGGGCCTGCCTCGGTGCTCTATGGCCGCGCGTCGCCGGGTGGTGTGGTGGCGCTAAACAGTAAGCGCCCTGAGTTTGAACCAGGCGGTGAGCTACGTTTTCGGGTAGGCAATAATAACCAGCGCAGTGCCGCCTTTGACCTCACTGGGCCAATTGGCGCAGAGCAGCGAGTAGCGTTTCGCCTGACCGGCATTGCCAGCACCGCCGGCACCCAGTTTGGCCCCGCCGAAGAGGAGCGCTATGCCATTGCGCCGCGGCTAACCTGGGATATCACCGACGACACCAGCCTAACGGTTGAGGCCTATCTACAGGATGAACCCGAAGGCGGTTACCACTCCGGCGTGCCCTATGAAGGAGCGGTAGTACCCAGAAACGGCAAGCAGATCAGTAACAACTTCTTTGATGGCGAAGATGACTACAACGCCTACGAGCGTACTCAGCGCATGGCTGGCTATACTCTGGAACATCGCTTTAATGACGACGTAACGGGTCGCCAGCTACTGCGTTACCTCAATTCCGATGTGGTGCTGAATCAAGTCTACGGCTATGGCTGGACGTCACCCACCTCTGATGAACTAACCCGCTACTATTCTGGCAGTGATGAGTCCCTGGAAGCTTGGACTATCGACAATCAGCTTGAAGCCACCGTCAGCAGCGGCTTTATGGATCACACACTGCTTGTCGGGGTCGATTATCAACAGCGGGAAAACGACGTATCGTGGCCCACTGGGTATTTCCACCCCATCAATGCCTTTAACCCTGTCTATGGCAGCGGGCCGATTGAATTTTACGCACCTACCCGTGAGCGCCACGAGATTGATCAAACCGGCGTTTATCTACAGGATCAAATCGCCGTCGATAACTGGCGCTTCACGCTAGGCGGCCGCTACGACTGGGTGAATATCGACAATACCAACCGCGATAGCGGTGACACCAGTTCACTTAGCGACACCCAGTTCAGCGGCCGCGCCGGTGTGGTCTACCTGTTTGACAATGGAGTAGCGCCCTACCTGAGCTACTCCACCGCCTTCACCCCTACTAGTTTTGTGGATGAGAGTGGCGACCTGCTTCAACCAATGGAAGGCGAACAGTGGGAGGCCGGCTTAAAACTCCAGCCTAACGGCAGCGCCAGCCAATTCAGCGCGGCGCTGTTCCATATCAGCCAAGAGAACGTCGCGACCAAGGTGCAGCCATCCGACCCTTATCGCGCGGTAGGTGAAATTGAATCCCAAGGACTGGAGCTGGAGGCACAAACCCAGCTAACGGATACCCTCTCGGTTCAGGCAGGCTATAGCTTCACCGACATCACCTACGCCAAAAGCGATGATGGCAACCAGGGTAACAACGCGATTTACTCCCCACGCCACCAAGTACAGCTGTGGGGCCACTACGAGGCCAATAAGGGCTGGCTAAACGGCGTGGATGTCGGTGTTGGCGTACGCCACTATGCGGATATTGCCGCCGATCGAGCCAACACCGAAACCGTCCCTGACTACACCCTGGTGGATGCCACCATTGGCTACGATCTAAGCCAGCTCGGCGTGGAAGGGGTGGAAACGCGCCTCAATGTGAACAACCTGCTGGATAAGGAGTACGTGGCCTCCTGCAACTCGCTGGAGTACTGCTACTTCGGCGCCGAACGCGGTGTGACCGCCAGTGTTCACTACCGTTTCTAAACTTCCGTTTTAAGCCCTTGGCTAAGCATCATTACGTAATCGTTAACATATCTGCCCAGGCCGCTGTGCCTGGGCATTTTTCCTTGAAGACAAGTTTGCAAACAATAAATATTATCGTTTAAATACAGTTCTTATTTTCTGGATAGCCTCTCACCACCATGCGCCACACTAACCTGTTCTCTTTGCTCGCGCGCTGCGGGCTGTTCGCCGTTTGTATGCTGAGCGTTTCCACTGCCCAGGCGCAGTGGGCCACGGTGGATTGGACCATCGCTGAAACACTACTGGCCATTGATGCGCCAGTTAGCAGCGTTGCTCAACAGAGTGATTATCACCAGTGGGTGGGCGAGCCACAGATACCCGACACTGCCACCGATATGGGGCTACGCACCCAGCCTAATTTAGAACTACTGGCCCAAGTGCCTCCGGAACAGACGCTGATCTCGCCCATGTTTTCCGGTTTAACACCGCGCCTGGAGCGCATTGCCCCGGTCACTTCATTCTCGCTCTACTTGCCCGGCACCGATACCTGGCAAGAGATGCAAACCCTGACCCGTGAGCTGGGCGAGTTAACCGGGCACCAGCCCCAGGCCGAGCAGCTTATTGAAGAGACCCAAACGTTGATGACCACGCTGCGCGAATCTCGCCCCCTTTCTCAGTCTGAAACTGCGCCGCTGCTGATGGTACAGTTTATGGATGCCCGCCACGTGCGGGTGTTTGGGGAAAACAGCTTATATAACGCCGTGCTGGAGCAACTTGAGCTGCCCAATGCCTGGGATCAACCCACCAATGCCTGGGGGTTTGCACTAGCGGGGATTGAAACGCTGGCGCGCTACCCAGAAGCAACGCTGGTGATCATCGACTCACTGCCCATCGGAGCCGAAGAGCAGCTCGCAAACAGCGGCCTGTGGCAGCAACTCCCCAGCGTCAGGCATGACAGGATAGTCCGTCTACCGCCGGTATGGAGCTTCGGCGCACTGCCCTCCGCCCAGCGTTTTGCAAGGGAGTTGTTTGCTGCACTGTCGGCAGGCAGCCCAGCTCAAGTAACCGACTCAACTGTTAACTAAGGTCAGTTTTCCAGGCGCACGCTATTTTTAAACGTTCCAATTAACGTAGGGTTATCTCAGGAATAAAAAACTAGCGAGGGGGCGCCATGACACTAGCCATTGTGGCCACGCGCGCAGGGGTTGGGCTGGAAGCACCCGCCGTGCATGTCGAGGTACATCTAGCCAACGGCTTGCCGGGACTAACGCTGGTGGGGCTGCCAGAAACCGCCGTCAAAGAGAGCCGAGAGCGGGTGCGCAGCGCGCTCATCAATGCCGGGTTTGATTTCCCCAACACCAAGCGCATTACCCTCAACCTTGCCCCCGCCGACCTACCTAAAGAGGGCGGCCGCTTCGATTTGCCGATTGCGCTCGGCATTCTGGCCGCCTCTGGCCAGATTCCAGTAGATGCGCTAGAAGGCATGGAGTGCGCAGGTGAACTGGCATTGGATGGCAAACTACGCGCCGTGCCCGGCGTATTACCCTTTGCTCTCGCCACACGGCGCGTCAACAAAGCACTGATTATTCCCCGCGCCTGTGCCGACGAAGCCGCGTTAGCGGGCGACTTACCGGTTTTACCTGCCGACACCCTATGGCAGGTCGTTGCTCACTTGCTGGGACAAGAGAAAATATCGCCCCACCAACTGTCTGCCTCGGTGAGATCCACGGCCCCCATTGCCGACTTAGCCGACGTGCGCGGCCAGCAGCAGGCACGCCGCGCACTGGAAGTGGCGGCCGCTGGTGGCCATAACTTGCTGTGAATTACATTAATAAAAACGACTAAACAAAAAACTGCACGACTGGCATACTGCACTTAAGAAAAAAATAGGTGCTAATATTTGCATGGCTAGTCGAAATCTAATCACTAATTTTGAAGAATTTCCTCACGATGGTCGCCACTGGATGATACGGTGGGTAGATGGGTACCAATCGCATGAGGGACGAACATCAACCCCCTCTGTTGGCGTCAAGCTTTGTCCAGTAAGCTCGAACCCAAACAAACAAGAAATCTGCAAGCCTGCCAGCCTGAGTGAAGAGATCCTGGTACGCGCACATACGGGAATAGTTCCAGAGCTTGTTTTAGGTACCATATACAAAAATGGGCGCCTAATTGGTCGCGCTAATGCTCAAACTATTAATATTAATGCAGATTTAACAGATAACAGTTCTAGAATTGTTAAAGCAAACGATATCATGCCTGAAAGGCCAAGTTGGTGGAAAGATGAATTCCCATACCGTTGGATAGGGCAGTCAGAATACAATCTTGGAAAAGACTTTTCTAACAGCTACTGCGTTGTAATTCAGCAAGCACAAAGTACCTATATAATCCCTTGCCACGAAGTTTTTAGGGCCCTCATGGCACCCTCTTCTGAGTTCGCACTAGCATTAACAACGGGGCCATGGGCAACAACTAGGGAAAGAATTGTTAATATACAAAAAACTGGAACAATTTCCGATGACGAATGGTTGGTAATTTTAAGAAAGAGAATTAAGGATAAGTTTGCTGATAATGCAGCGAATCTCACTATTTCTGAACATGGCATTCAAGCAGCTAATGCTATTTATGCTAATGCCTTAAGGGCTACTGGTGAGTCTTATATATATGCAGGCATTCCTTTTCTAGTTAACAATTTTAAATTTTCTGTACGTGCAGTTCAAATACAATCAGAACCTAACAAATATCTTTGCTTGGAGATAATCTCAGCAACGTGGCCTTTTAGTAACTTGACAATCCACCATGGTCGCGACAATAGTGGCGAGACAGGCAAAGACACTATAGATTCAGATAAAGATAAGCCTTGGCCAAATGGCAGTCAGAACAACAGCAGCCCAAATGATGATTTAGCGATTTCTTCTAAAGAAGATCCTGCAGCGAATTCTGGGCTTGATGAAATCAGCTCTTTAGGGGTTGCTTGGAAAAACAAACCAGAATTAAAAAAAATTGAAAAAGAGGTTAGTTATAAATACCTTACAGGAAAAGTAACGCCTATTGAAAATCAATTTTTCAAGTATGGCACTTCTGGATTACCGACGCATGGAAATACAGAAACAAAGGAGGTTTCTGCGGAACAGGTCGGCCAAACAAACATGCCTTATAGGTTTTTGCAGTTAAAGAAAATGTTGAATCTGCTTCGCAATAAAAAAATAATAAGTAATCTTTTCTGCTATCAGCCACAAGAAGGCGGTCTGTTTAGAGATAACATTCTGACTTGGCCATTACCCAAAAGAGTTATAGACGAGTATCAAAAAAAACACAGAAGGGACAAATGGACCACGTTAACACTTTCAAAACATAGAAGCGTTTTAGTTTATCATTTTGACTACAGCGGAAGTAGAGTATTTCTTCTTGAAATTGAATGTAGAGAAAATGAGGGTGGGTACTGTGCGTTACTGCTTGAGATAACAGAAGAAAACCATCAAGCGACTATCAAAAAAGTTATAAACCACATAGCATTTTTCCGTGGAAATTTAAAAGGAGCTGAAAGTAAAATTCGAGCTTCTTCGGGTGTTTTAGATATGAAAACATGGGTACACGCATATAATAAAAAGCAAGATAGCAGTTCATCTATAAAGCCACTTAACCATGTAAGCTTCACCAAAGCTTTAAGAACGCTCACAGGCGAATAAAGACTAAAGTAATTTAAAATATATAAGCTAGGTGAAACGTACCGAAAGACGTCATCCAGAGGGCGGTTTTTGTAAGAGGCTACTTTAGCAGCCCTTCCGAAAGCCGCAATTCATGCTAAACAGCATTGCCCTCTTGCACCTTCAAACAATCCTGCCAGATTCACTATGCGACGATTTGGTCAGCCTCTGCGTGCCAGAAGAGACAGATATCCAGCGAAGCTATGTGGGATGCATCGACTCAACACGAATCGCCAAACAGGCACAACATGGATTCCCGCTAAGGGCCTGCGGGAATGACGAAGTGGCGGGGCATGCGGGAATGACGAGGGCGGCTCGGAGTACTGGGGTCGAGTCATCGTCAGGCACTTATCAAACAAAGCAAATCGGCGGTTTTTTTGCGTTCAGAAAGAAAAAAGCCAGCCAGCCTTGCCACAAAAAAACCCCGCTGGCGCGGGGGAAAAGGATGATAAACCGTGTGGAGCAGCCGCAGGGAACAGACAGCTGGGTCGGCTTATCATCGTAGGGAGCGTTAACGATTACTGGCCGCTATTCATCTCATCGTCATTCTCATCAGCACCTGGCATCGGGTCAGTACCTTCACCAAATCCTGGGGTTTCTTCAGGATCTTCTGGATTGCTAGCCTCTTCATTGGGCATAGATCCTTCGCCGGTCATAGACTCTTCACCGGGCATAGGTTCTTGTGATGCCGCTGCTTCATCACTTAGTCCAGGATCGCCCATGGCGGAGTCATCTGACGCTGCAGGCTCATCGTTCATCATGGGGTCAGAAGTAGTATCCGATGCGGTAGCATCACTTGCAGTAGTTGCCTGTTCAGTAGAGGAAGTCGCATCTTGTTCCATCGTTTCTGGCTGTTCGGCAGGCGGCATGGGTTCTTCATCGCTACCACAACCAGCAAGGGCTAATGTGCTAACGGTAGCTGCTAACATGCACAATGTAAGAACACGGGGGCGTTTGGTAACTTGATTATCCATTAGTCTTACCTTCCTTCTAGCCAAAATATCGATTAACTGCTTAATCTACTGCATAGCTCATACCAAAAAACCAAAAAATATAATTTTTTTATAAAAATCAAAATCTTATAAAAAACACCAGATTAATTCTATGTCCAGAAAATTGTTGCTAAGGGTTAAAACTGACACATGTGACACCTTTTGACGTTTAGCGGAGGAGGCGTTGTGACACACCCTGCCCACTTATGTATAATAAATATTAATAAATAACTAAACCAAAACTTAAATTCTAATTATGAACCGTTTTGTGTCGCTGTTTGCAGGGAAAGCCATCTGGTACCAGAAAGCGAGCTGAGCAACGACACAAGGCTGCTCATTCACGCAAAAGGCATCGCTGATGGACGAGACACGCCCTGTCAAAATTCAGGTTCGCGGCTTAAGCAAGGTATTTGGCAAGCAGCCGAAAAAAGCCCTTGAACTTCGTGACCAAGGTTTAAAACGCCCTGAAATTCTTGAGAAAACTGGTCAAACGTTAGGCCTTTCAAACATCTCATTCGATGTCTATGAAGGCGAACTGCTCGTCATTATGGGGCTTTCTGGTTCTGGCAAGTCAACGTTAATTCGGTGTTTGAACCGCCTGATTGATACCACCGAAGGCGAAATAATCATTGATGGCGAGAATATTCCCACGTTAAGCGAAAAGGCACTGTTAGAGTGTCGCCGCCGCCACTTTTCTATGGTTTTTCAAAACTTTGCACTGTTCCCACACCGTACTGTACGCCAAAACGCCGAGTTCGGGCTTGAAATCCGCGGTGTCGATAAAGCTGAGCGTAAGCAAATTGCCCAAAACGCGCTAACCCAAGTGGGGCTAGATGGCTGGGAAGAGGCTTATCCGAATCAACTTTCCGGTGGTATGCAACAGCGTGTCGGCCTAGCCCGCGCCCTAGCGAATGATTCCACCGTGCTATTAATGGATGAAGCCTTTTCAGCGCTGGACCCTTTAATCCGCAAGGATATGCAGCAAGAGCTGTTGCAACTGCAATCTAAAATGCAGAAAACAACCGTCTTCATTACCCATGATTTAGATGAAGCGCTCAATATTGGTGATCGCATCGTGCTGCTTAAAGATGGCGAAGTCGTTCAGATTGGTACACCTGAAGAAATATTAACCCAACCTGCTGATGACTATGTGCGCCGCTTTATCGAAGGTGTCGATCGTTCGCGTGTATTAACCGCCGAGAGCGCCATGCGCCCCGTGCGCTCTACCGCCCGCGAAAGCGACGGCCCGCGCACTGCACTACATCGTATGCGTGACCACAGTATTGATTCAATTTATGTCACTGATCGTGACCGCCGCCTCATCGGCCTGTTAGAGGCCGATGAGGCGAGCAAGGCGATTGATGCCAAGTCAGATACTATTATTGATCACCTGACTCAAGACTTCCGCAAAGTCCCCCCAGAGGAACCCCTGCAAAACCTGTTCGCTATGTTTAGCGATAAAAGCTTTCCCATCGCCGTCATTGACGAGCAGCGGCGGTTGCTAGGCGTCGTTGTGAAGGGCGCAGTACTGGATGAATTAGCACGGGCAGGAGAACAGTAATGGATATTCCAAGCATCCCCCTTGGCGATTGGATCGAAAGTGGCCTGACCTGGTTGACCAGCGAATATTCAGCCGTCACCCGGGCAATTTCCCGCTTTACTCAAACCGGCATTGATGTTTTGAACGATAGCTTGATGTGGCTACCTGAGTGGGCGCTACTTGGGTTAATCGCCCTACTCTGCTGGAAGCTAGCGGGTGCTCGCTTAGCGATTGGTTCAGTCGCCGGGCTAGCCTTGATTTGGAATCTGGGTCTCTGGAACCCGATGATTGAGACGCTCACGCTGGTGGTTTTCGCAACCCTGGTTGCCGTGGTTATCGCATTGCCTGTCGGCATTGCTGCGGCATTGTCTAATCGGCTGTACCGATTGATCATGCCGATATTGGACTTTATGCAGACCATGCCTGCCTTTGTTTACCTGATACCAGCCATTCCGTTTTTCGGCATTGGTTCTGTATCCGCCATTTTTGCAACGGTAATTTTCTCGATGCCGCCGGCGATTCGCTTCACAACGTTAGGTATTCGCCAGGTGCCGGTTGAGCTTATTGAAGCCGCCGATGCCTATGGCGCAACGCGCAGCCAAAAACTTTTCAAAGTTCAGCTTCCGCTCTCGCTACCTACGGTGATGGCGGGTATTAACCAGACCATTATGCTGGCACTTTCGATGGTGGTTATCGCCGCTATGATTGGTGCAGATGGCCTGGGTAGCGAAGTGTGGCGCGCTATTCAGCGACTACGCCCCGGTGATGGCTTTGAAGCGGGTATTGCCGTGGTCATTCTGGCCATGCTACTTGACCGTTTAACTCAGTCACTACGGAAAACGCGCCGCTCACAGTGAACCAAGCTATGAAAGGTCACGCAGACAATCACACTGCGTTGACCGGTCTTCTTGATGAACGCTTTTTACATGTGCATGCTGGTCGTATCTTCGAATTCTTAATTTAAGTGCATCTGATAGCATACTTACTACGGTTGTGGCGCTTACTCACCCTATTGATAACTGCCAACAACTGTTTCCCCAAGGAGCAAGTGAATGAAAACTCGTACGTTGAATCACCGGATCCGCCTCGCCTCATTAGCCCTCATTGCTGGCACTGGCATTGCCGCTGGAAGTCTGGCCCACGCCCAAGACCAGGGCACTATCAACCTTGCCTATGTTGAATGGTCGTCTGAAGTAGCCTCTACCAACGTCGTCGCTGCTGTATTAGAGCAAGCTGGTTTCGATGTTGAACTAACGTCACTTTCTGCCGCCGCTATGTTCCAGGCACTTTCCACTGGCGACGCCGATGCCATCGTCGCCGCTTGGCTACCCACGACTCACGCTGACTACATGGAGCGTGTAGGTGACAATATTGAAGATCTCGGCATGAACTTGGATGGCACCAAGCTGGGATTGGTAGTACCGGCTTATACAGATGTCGATTCTATTGCCGACCTAAACGACAACGCCGACAGCTTTAACGGCGAGATCATTGGTATTGACCCCGGTGCAGGCCTAATGGCGCTGTCCGAAGAGGTCGTGGATACCTATGACCTCGGGCTGCGCCTGCGTAGCGGTAGCGGTGCCACCATGACCGCAGCGCTTTCAAGCGCGATTAACAATGAGGAAGATGTTGTGGTGACTGGCTGGACACCACACTGGATGTTTGCCCGCTTCGACCTGAAATACCTCGAAGACCCGGAAAATGTCTATGGCGGTGCTGAGCAGATTCACACGGTGGTGCGCCAAGACCTAAAAGATGACATGCCAGAAGCCTACGCCATCCTTGACGCCTTCGAGTGGACGCCCGAGCAGATGGGTGAGGTCATGCTGATGAACCAGGAAGATGGCAGCGACCCCTACGAAAATGCTAAGCAGTGGGTTGAAGATAATCAAGATGTAGTCGAGCTGTGGCTAAGTAACTAATGTTGTCTTGGCTAAATCCAGTTTATTAGTAGAATGATTAATGAGCTGAAGTTGCACTTCGCTTCAGCTCATTTGTTTAAACCCACTGTTTTCAAACAACAATATAGCTTTAATTAGTACGGTAAACCCATGCTAAATGGAGCCATATGAGGAGCGTACTGTGTTTAAGAACATTATGGTACCAGTCGATCTTGCTCATCTAGAGCTACTGGAGCCTGCCTTAAGCGTAGTGGCAGACATTGCTAAGCGATATGACGCTCATATCATCTACGTTGGCGTTACCGCAAATACACCTACAAGCGTTGCCCGCACTCCCCAAGAGTACGAGCAAAAACTTGAAGCTTTTGCCCACGAGCGACATAAAGTGCACGGTCAACCGGTAAGTATTAGGGTTTACAGCTCGACGGATCCCATTGCTAATGTGGACAAGCAGCTTGTTGATGCAGTGGAGGAAACGGGGGCTGATTTGGTGGTAATGGCAACACATTTACCCCGCCACCTGGACATTATTATGCCGTCCCATGGCGGCAAAGTAGCCACCCACACAGACGTCTCCGTTTTCCTGATTCGAGTGACCCAATAAACGCGCTCTTGCGTTGTAGAAGCAATGCGTTGACAACTCGCGCTTAACAGCGCGCACTTTTAATAATGATGGGAGCAAATTTGTGGATAAAAAACCGCAAAATCGACCACCTGAAGAGCCAGTATCAGAGGGCATACCCGCCCCTGACGGCCCAGCGAATCTAATAGATACCGATTACGTTATCGGTCAAGACAACATCACTACCACCAGGATGGGGGTGAGCCTTGATCTACATGGCAAGGTGTTCACCATTTCATCGATTGTGGTGCTTCTGTTTGTCGTATTAACCCTCGCGCTACAAGACACTATCGCACCGGTGTATGACGCCATTTTTAGTTTCTTGACCGGTAATTTAGCGTGGTTCTTTATACTTGCCGCCAATGTTTTCGTTATTCTGTGTCTTGGGTTAATTGTTTCGCCACTCGGTAAAATTCGCATCGGCGGCGCTGATGCAAAGCCCGATTTTACCTATGTGGGCTGGTTTTCAATGCTATTTGCTGCGGGCATGGGCATCGGTCTGATGTTCTTTGGCGTTAACGAGCCATTGACCCACTTTGGTACCTCTTTTGATGGAGGTAGCTGGGCACCATTAGCGGGTGCGGAGGGCGATGCTGCAGGCGCAGCTGCGCTGGGTATGGCAGCGACTATCTTTCATTGGGGCCTTCACCCCTGGGCGATTTACGCAGTAGTAGCGCTGTCACTTGCCTTATTTTCGTTCAACAAAGGGCTACCGCTGTCTATGCGCTCGGTATTCTACCCAATTCTGGGTGAGCGCGTCTGGGGTTGGCCGGGGCATTTAATCGACATTCTGGCGGTCTTTGCCACGCTGTTTGGCCTAGCGACATCGCTTGGTTTGGGGGCGACTCAAGCAGCGGCAGGGTTAACCTACTTGTTTGGCGCACCAGAAAGCGATATCACGATGATTCTGCTCATCATCGGCATCACGATTATTGCTATCGGGTCGGTTATGGCCGGTGTCGACAAAGGCGTTCAGTTGCTTTCAAAAGTCAACATCGCCATGGCGGCTTTGCTGCTGTTCTTCGTTATTGCCGTGGGTCCAACACTGCTTATTGCGACAGGCTTCTTTGAAAACCTAATTAGCTACGCCGTTAACCTGCCGGCTCTATCGAATCCGTTTGGCCGTGAAGATGCGAACTTTAGCCAAGGCTGGACGGCCTTCTACTGGGCTTGGTGGATCTCCTGGTCCCCGTACGTAGGTATGTTTATCGCACGGGTTTCTCGTGGCCGCACCGTTCGTGAATTCTTAGTCTCGGTACTGATTGTACCCTCCGTGGTATCGGTACTGTGGATGACCACCTTTGGCGGCACCGCCATTGATCAGTACGTTAGCGAAGGCATTGAAGCCGTGCGCGACGCCGGTGTGGATCTGCAGCTGTTCATCATGCTTGAACAACTACCGCTGTCACAAATCACCTCGTTTGTTGCGATTCTACTGGTCATTATTTTCTTTGTGACCTCTTCTGACTCAGGCTCACTGGTTATCGACTCAATTACTGCAGGCGGCAAGGTGGATGCACCGAAGCCTCAGCGCGTGTTCTGGGCGATTATCGAAGGGGCTATCGCAATTGCGTTGCTGCTTGGCGGTGGTCTGACCGCACTGCAAACTATGGCGGTTTCTACCGGTTTCCCGTTCACCATCATCTTGCTGGTGGCATGTTATGCCATTATCAAAGGGCTGATGAGCGAGCCTAAAGCGGTATGATGTGAATCGCTAACCATTGCACCGAATCGCAAACGGGCAGCCAAATGGCTGCCCGTTTGCGTTAAATAACGCTGCACTGCTCAAACCCAAATATCTTTCAACTGCGTCTCAGGCGTGTAGTGATGACTGATCTGCGCTTGTAACAGTTCGGCTGTCGCCAATGCATCAACCAGCGCGTGATGTCCTTGATAGACAGGCAGGCCATAGCGTTCTCGACTGGCATTTAAACGAATCGAAACAGGCGGACGCCCTAACCAACGGCGAAACCGTGCCCATAACGTTTGTCGATGCATGCGCGCTTCAAGCGACATCGTATCGATCATCGGGAACATCACCCCGTCTCCCCGTCGTGCCTTTACGGCAGCATCAAGAAACGGGCGTTCGATGTTGCGAAAATGTACCACCACAAGTCGCCCTGCCAGCACCGCTAGGAGCTCATCCAGCACGGCATCAAAGTCCGGGGCAGTGGCGATTTCAGAATGAGTGATGTGATGGTAAGCAATGGACGCCTCATCTAAGGGTCGCGAGGGTTTCACTACCCAGTAGCGACGCTGAGCAAGCGGAATGCGATCCAGTGTGAAAGGCACCACCCCAATGCTGACAATCGCATGACGCCGCTCGTCCAAACCGGTTGTTTCCATATCTAACGCAACCATCGGCACTTGCGCGATAGGCGTATCCGGACTAGGTAGCGGTGTTGCGAAAAATTCCCTAAGCGCACCATCATGGGTCTTTTCGGCACGCTCAGCCATATAGCCTATCCAGTTAGCTTGAACTACTTTTTGGCGGGGCCGAATTCCACGCATATTATCGCCCCTGCCGCTGAGTGGGTATTGGGTAGCGGAACTTTAAGAATTTTTGCGCGTTGTTGAGTACTTGGAAAGCATCTTTAAGCGTGTGGCGCTCGCTATCCTCAACATTCTCCGGTTCGATATTGTTATCGGGGAAACGGTCTTCCTGTAGGTCAATCACTTGATGACGAATCCGCGACATGCATAAAAACTCCAGCGCATAGCTCAGTTTGTCGCTAACGCCCGTCGCCAGTAGCTGAGTATTGCTAATATCGTTTAAGCGCTGGAACGAGTTTTGCGCTTTAGACCCACAGGCCAGCGCATGTACCCGAATAAGATCAACCATCGGAGCAGTACCACGCCGCTTTAGGTTGATTGAGTTGTTATGTTTGCCATCTTTTTCCATCACAAACGTGCGGAAGAACCCAAGCGGCGGTGTTCGATTCAGCGCATTACGGGCCATGGCCGCCAAAAACAGTGGCGACTGGGGCGCCGTTTGGGCAATCAAATCCTGGAGTGCTTCAACAAAATGGTCTTCGCCGTAAATGCTGTCTAAATCGAAGAAAATCGAACTATGGAGTAGTCGTTCAGGGGTTGGGTTCGCCATCCAATCTTGGAAATAGCGCTTCCAAACATGCAACGGCTGACGCCACTGGCGGTTAGTCGCCATCACATCGCCTTTACAGTAGGTATAACCGCAGGCATCTAAGCCATCGCTAACAAAGGCAGCTAACGCGTGGAAGTAGTCGTCATGCTCGTCGGGATTGAAGTCGTCTGACAAGACCAGTGCATTATCCTGGTCAGTGACGATACTTTGCTCATTTCGAGCCATGGAGCCGTTAACCATAAAGCAGTAAGGTACCGGCGGTGGCCCCAGCGCTTCTTCGGCAAGCTCTAGCAGTCGCCGCGTAAAACTACGCCCAATGGTCGACAGGGCACTCCCCACCATCTGCGAATTAGCACCTTCTTGCACCATTCTTACAAAAGCTGCGCGCACATCTGGCGCAAGTTTGGCTAAGCCCTGGGCGCTAGACTGGTTGAAAATATTGCTTACTAGGTACAGCCCACTTTGCGTCTCGTAACGAATAATATCGGAGAGGTGAACAACCCCAACCGGACGCTGGCGGTAAAGCACCGGTAAGTGGTGAACATTGTTACGCAGCATCGTCAGCATGGCTTCGTAAACCGACGCATCCGACTGAATGGTAATTAACCGTTCGGAAACAACGTCTCCAATGGCCGTTTGCGCTGACAGCCCTTCAGCTACAATGCGGGTACGGAAGTCACTATCCGTCAGAATACCGCACATTTGCCAGGTTTTGCCTTCGCTGTCCTGAAAGCTATAACGCGGATTATCGCTGCCTTCATTAATTACTAGCACCGCCGACGCTTGAGCCTCGTTCACTTGCTTAGCGGCTTGCTGGACGGTAGTCGTGGACTCAACCATGACGGGATAACGCGTCACCAATTTGCGTATTCGCGTGACCATCATGTCGTTAGATTTTTTCTGCTGCTCTGCAGCGGTTTCTAAACGGGGGCGTTCGAGTTCAACAAAGTCCGCAAAATCGTCATCTTCTTCACATAACCGCTGAAAGACGGCGTTGGGAATAAAGTAGATCAGCGTGTCTTCGATCGCTTTGGCTGGAAAGCGCACTTTATGGTTTCGAAGCAGGCTAAAGTGGCCAAAGATATCCCCTTCACCCAAGCGGTTATATAGCTCGCCCTGACGACGATAAACCTCAACGGCACCGCTACGGATAAAGCACAGCTCATCAAGCATATCGTTGAGCTCTAAAATGTCGCTACCGGTTTTGAAATAGCGCACTTCTACTTGCTCAGCTATGGCGTCTAGCAATGCATCCGATAAACCATCGAACGGGGGAAACTGCCCCATATGCTGACGTATTTCTAACAGTTCAACATCCATGCGATCTCCTGCACTTGGCGCGGCAGCATCATCAATAGATGAAGTTTGTCTTGGATAGCGTGTACCGTAAACCCTTCAATCACAAATGAGAGCGAACAAAAGCAAAAAACCCAGCGAAAAACGCTGGGCTTTGTGCAGTAACAGACTGGCAGCAGCAGGACAGAATACTTCGCAGGTTAAGGAAAATCTGTCACTATCCACAACGCTATCTGACGGGGACTAATTATGACTGGTTAGCCATTTCCTGAACACGCTGCATCATTTCAGGATCTTGCTGGATTGACTGACCAATGGCGTTAAAGGTATCAACATCTAGACCGCTATCTTCAACGACTTCGATCATGCGGTCGTTGGCTTCAGCGCGAACTTCCTGTTGGGCGTTTTCATCTTCTGCTTCCTGCAGACGCTGTGTGTACTCTTGTGAGATCACGGCGATTTCTTGAGAAGCATCGGCAAACTGCTGTAGCTGCTCATCAGAGAAATCCTGAGCGGGCGCTTGTTGGGCCGCCATCGGATCCTGAGCGGGGTCTTGGGCTTCCTGTGCATGAGCGGTGCCAGCCAGCAGACCAGTAGCGAGAAGAGCAGCAGAGAACAGAGCAGTCATACGTTGCATAGTAAGAAACCTCATTGATGCGTTATGAATGTGCACCGTGTGACGCGTTGTTCAGGCACAGGTTCAACTTTTTATGTAAAAGTTAGTAACAGAAAAAACATTTAAGTAACACAGAACTAATCAAAAAGGGTCTACGCCGAGGAACTATGTCCAACACTATCAATAGTTTAAAAAATGTAAACATGGCTTCTTTGGGCCTTGCCGCCATGCCTGGATTATTTGTTTTGCTCTGGAGCACGGGGTTCATTGGCGCAAAATTTGGTCTGCCCTACGCAGAACCTTTTACCTTTTTGTTTATTCGTTTCATGCTCACCCTCATGTTGCTTGCTCCGCTGACGTGGCTAATGCGCATAGCATGGCCTTCATCGCCAGCGCTTTGGCTGCATATAGGCGTTTCAGGACTTTTGGTACACGGCACGTATTTAGGTGGGGTTTTTTACGGTATCTACTTGGGTATGCCTGCCGGGCTGGCAGCGCTATTGGTTGGCCTACAGCCGCTGCTAACCGCAGCCTGTGCTGGCCCGCTGCTGGGGGAACGCTTAACCACCCGCCAGTGGCTGGGGCTACTGCTCGGCCTTGTGGGCATCTGTCTGGTGTTGGGCAGCAAGCTAGAGTTCGGCACCTCACTTTTTGCTGGCTTTGGCCTTGGTGCCTTAGTTAGCGTAATGGCTGCCTTAGTGGGAATTTCATTGGGGACGCTTTATCAGAAACGCTACTGCACCAGCATGCCACTGCTTTCCGGGGCGGTTATTCAATACATAGCGGCAGGCATGCTGCTGGGCATTGGAGCACTGCTGTTTGAAACCCGCCAGGTCGAATGGAGTATAACGTTTGTGCTCACTCTTGGCTGGCTAGTACTTATTCTGTCTATCGCCGCCATCCTGCTATTAATGGTGTTGATTAAAAAGGGCGAAGCATCCCGCGTTGCCAGCCTGTTTTATCTGGTGCCACCGGTGACTGCGCTACAAGCATGGTGGCTGTTCGACGAACGCCTCCCCCTGCTGGGACTGGCAGGTATGGTCATTGCCATTGCTGGGGTGGTTATGGTGGTACGCAAACCTAGCAGCAAAGGAGAAGCTTAAAGGGCTACAAGCGCTCCAAGTAACGAACACCACCTAGATTACGCATTTGCTGAAGAATCCACTGGCTGCGGCGCTCTACCTGGGCATCCGGGCGTGATGCGCTGCGGGTACGCGGACTGGGAAGAATAGCCGCTAGCAGGCTTGCTTGCCGTTCGGTCAATGCACTGCCAGAAGCACCAAAATAGTGCCCTGCCGCCGCTTCTAGTCCAAATACACCCGTATCCCATTCAGCGACGTTTAAATACACTTCCAGTATGCGTTGCTTGCTCCACAGCATTTCGATTAGCAATGTAAACCATGCTTCTAGCCCCTTACGGGCCCAGCTACGGCCGCTCCATAAAAAAACATTCTTGGCTGTTTGCTGGCTGAGCGTGCTGGCACCCCGCAACCGTTCGCCATCAAGACTGGCCTTCAGGGCACGCTTCAACTCCACTAAATCAAAACCACGATGCTGAGGAAAGCGCTGGTCTTCAGCAGCGATCACCGCCAATTTGGCATTGCTGGATAGATGTTCCCAGCTTCTCCATTGGCGTTGAATATCGATAGGTTCGCTGTTTATCCAGCTTTGAATTTTGCGCTCTACCATCACCATTGAGCCAGGAGGTGGCACAAACCGGAAGAGTAAAACCAGCGCAATTGAGAGAACAATAAAAGCCAGCGCGCCACGCCAAATAAGACGCCATATCAAACCAAGAAAACGGCGCAACGCGCGATTGAGCATTTCGATATCCTTAGCGCTTCATGAGGTGTTCTGCATGATAGCGCATATGCTCCTCAATGAACGAGGCGATAAAGAAGTAGCTATGATCGTAACCTGGCTGGCGGCGCAACGTCAGTGGGTGATCATGCTCTTCACACACGGCTTCCAAACGCTCCGGCATCAGTTGCTCATCCAGGAACTGGTCAGCCTCACCTTGATCGATAAATAGCCGTTGACGAGAGGCACCATTAGCGACCAGCTCACAAGCATCGTACTGGCGCCAACGCGACTGGTCGTCGCCTAAATAGCTGGTAAACGCATTTTGCCCCCAAGGACAGTTCATGGGGTTAACAATAGGCGCAAAAGCGGAAACCGAACGGAACCGGCCAGGGTGACGCAACGCCAGAATTAACGCGCCGTGACCGCCCATGGAGTGACCACTGATCGACTCACGCCCATTCACAGGGAAGTGCTGACGCACCACCGAAGGCAGCTCTTCAATCACGTAGTCATACATGCGGTAATTCGATTTCCAGGGGGCTTGAGTGGCGTTCACATAAAAACCAGCGCCTGACCCTAGATCGTAACTTTCATGCTCACCGGGCAGATCGGTGCCGCGTGGGCTGGTATCGGGGCAAACAATCGCCACCCCCAGCTCAGCAGCAATACGGTGCGCGCCCGCTTTCTGCATAAAGTTTTCATCGTTACAGGTTAGACCTGACAGCCACCAAAGCAGCGGTACGCGCTCGCTCTCTGCTTGAGGAGGCAGGTAAACCGCGAACACCATGTCGCAATCCAGCGCCCGGGAGTAGTGGCGGTAGCGCTTGTGCCAGCCACCAAAACTGCGATTGGCAGACACTAGTTCTAAAGTTTCACTCATGCTCATGGGCCGGCTCCTTAAAAAGATGAAAACGCGGAGGGTTTCCCCTACCGCGCTCATTTACCCTATTACCAATGATACTCAGTAATGCAGCACGGTACGAATGCTCTTACCTGCATGGAGCAATTCGAAGGCTTCATTAATTTGCTCAAACGGCATGTCGTGGGTAATAAAGTCGTCGATATTCAGCTCACCATTCATATAGCGCTCGACGTAACCCGGTAACTCACTGCGTCCTTTAACACCACCAAACGCAGAGCCTTTCCAAACCCGCCCGGTGACCAGTTGGAAGGGACGCGTGGAGATCTCTTCGCCCGCGCCCGCAACACCAATGACAATCGACTCCCCCCAGCCTTTATGGCAGCACTCAAGGGCCGAACGCATCACGTTAACATTGCCGATACACTCAAAGGAGTAATCAACACCACCGTCGGTCATATCGACGATTACCTGCTGAATCGGGTCGCTGTAGTCTTTCGGATTAACGAAATCAGTCGCGCCAAACTGCTTGGCCAATGCAAATTTATCGGGGTTCACATCGATGGCAATAATCTTCGCGGCTTTTGCCATGACTCCCCCTTGGATGACCGCCAAACCAATCGCGCCCAAACCAAAAACGGCGATGGTGGAGCCTGGCTCTACTTTTGCCGTATTCAGTACCGCACCGATACCGGTAGTAACGCCGCAGCCCAATAGGCAGATTTTATCCATCGGCGCTTCTTTGGAGACCACCGCAAGCGATACCTCCGGCAGCACGGTGTACTCACTGAAAGTCGACGTGCCCATGTAGTGATGCAGCATTTTGCCATCTAGTGAAAAGCGCGAGGTGCCATCAGGCATCACACCTTTACCTTGAGTAGCGCGCACGCTGCCACATAGGTTTGTTTTACCGGATAGGCAGAATTTACATTTGCCGCACTCGGCGGTGTACAGCGGAATAACATGGTCACCCGGCTTAACGCTGGTCACACCCTCGCCAACTTCTTGCACCACACCAGCACCTTCGTGGCCCAATACCGCTGGGAAATTACCTTCGGGGTCAGCGCCAGAAAGGGTATAAGCATCGGTATGGCATACGCTCGTCGCTGCCATCTTCACCAGTACCTCGCCCGCTTTTGGACCTTCCACATCGATCTCAACTAATTCAAGCGGCTTACCCGCTTCGAGTGCTACGGCGGCACGTGATTTCATCTATGCATCTCCTTAACGGTCACATAAGACTGAAGACTGTTTTATCGGACTCGTTTTAATCGAATCAGATTTAATGACTGCAGTGTAGGCCAGCTAGGCGAGTGAGATAAAGCGGGATACACTCACAAGATTATTGCCACTGAGCAACAATCAGAAATTAATTAAGGATAATCGTGCAGCGTTGGGACCGTATCGAGGCATTCGTCGAGGTGGTAAGACTGGGAACATTCTCAGCTGCCGCACGCCATTTAAAGGTATCGACATCGCATATTAGTCGCTTGGTGAGCCAGCTGGAAAATCAGTTGGGTGTTCAGCTTTTGTACCGCACAACACGGCAAATTCGTTTAACCGATGCTGGGGCAATCTACGTAGAACACTGCCGCCATCTTTTTGATGGCCTGCGCGATGCAGAGCAAGCGATCAGCGAGCTTCAGGCAAATCCACGTGGGCTGCTGAAACTGACCTCGGCAACAACATTCGGCGAACGCTACATCGCGCCACTGGTGAATGACTTTCAGTGCCTGCACCCGCAGCTTGAAGTGCATATGCACTTCACTAACCGCCCCGTAGAAATTATTGAAGAGGGCTACGATATTGCCATTCGTATGGGGGTACTCAAAGACTCTAGCTTGATTGCTCGGCGGCTATGCGAGCGGCAGGAGTATGTCGTGGGATCCCAGGCTTACTTCCGTCAAGCTACCCGGCCGCATACGTTATCGGAACTTAGCCAGCACCGTTGCCTGATAGGTTCGCGGCCTAACTGGTTGTTTGAAGTCAACGGTCAGCGCCGCGAAGTTAAAGTGGAAGGCTGCTGGAGCGGCAATTCCGGCCCCGCGCTGCTTGACGCCGCACTTAAAGGACTGGGGCTTGCTCAATTGCCGGATTACTACGTAGCCCCCTATCTTGCCAGTGGCGAACTGGTGTCCGTTTTGGAACCTTTCCAACACAACGATACGGCGGTATGGGCGGTATACCCTCGACACCGCCACCTATCACCTAAAATCCGTCAGCTCGTCGATTACTTGGTGGCCAATATTGACGCGACGCTGCCACCTCGCTTTACTCACTAACACTCAATGGCGTTAACAGCCAAACCACCTTTTGACGTTTCTTTGTATTTATCTTGCATATCTCGGCCAGTGTCACGCATGGTGCGAATCACTTTATCCAACGATACAAAATGATCACCATCACCATGCATCGCCATACGCGCAGCATTGATCGCCTTCACCGAGGCAATGGCGTTTCGCTCAATACACGGCACTTGAACCAACCCCGCCACAGGGTCGCAAGTTAGGCCAAGATTATGTTCTAGACCAATCTCAGCAGCGTTCTCTACCTGCTTTGGCGAGCCGCCCAGCACTTCTGCAAGCCCCGCGGCAGCCATCGCACAAGCAGAGCCGACTTCTCCCTGGCAGCCAACTTCCGCACCGGAAATAGACGCGTTCTTTTTACACAATATGCCCATCGCCCCAGCGGCCAGCAAGAAGTCCACTATGTCGTCGTCACAGGCATCTGGCTCAAATTTCAAATAGTACGCCAGCACAGCAGGCACAATACCGGCAGCACCGTTTGTCGGTGCAGTGACCATCCGTTTACCCGCGGCGTTCTCTTCATTCACCGCCAGCGCAAACAAATTGACCCAATCCATCACAGTAAAGCTCGATACAATTAAGCGTTGGTTCTGCGGCGGTGAAAGCAGCTGTTGGTGCAAACCATGGGCACGTCGCCGAACATTTAATCCACCGGGCAAGTGCCCCGTCGCTTTTAAGCCATTTTCAATGCTGGTGCGCATGGCTTGCCAAATCGTTAGCAGCTCTGTGCGAATCACCTCTTCACTGCGCCATGCTTTTTCGTTTTCAAACATGAGCTCACTGATACGCAAACCATTTGTTTGGCAGAGCGCTAACAACTCATTAGCCGTTTCAAATGGGTAAGGTAGCGCGGTTTTGTCTTCGTCTAGCCCACCCTGATCGGCGCAGGCTTGATCAACATAAAAGCCACCACCAAGGGAATAGTAAGTATTCGCCGCAATAACCGTATCGTCCTGATAAGCCGTTAACACCATAGCGTTCGGGTGAAATGGCAGGCAGTGGTCGTCCCACTCAATATCCTGGCTGCGATCAAACGATAGCGCTTGCCCATTAGGCAGCGTTAACAGAGCGCCTTCATCTAGCGCTCGTAGCCGCTCAGTCATGGTGTCAGGGTCAATTGACTCTGGCGTTTCACCCATCAAACCCATGATGACCGCACTATCAGTACCATGCCCGATGCCGGTAGAAGCTAGCGAACCGTGAAGCCTAACCACAATGCGCGTCAGCGACGGTGAGGTAACCGCTTGGCTAAAATCGCGCGCCGCACGCATCGGCCCAACCGTATGAGAGCTTGATGGGCCAATCCCAATTCTGAAGAGATCAAAAACGCTTATTGCCATTGTGTTGCCTGCCCCTCAGCGGTAGTTGTTGATTACCTAATAACCTAGTTACTTTGCAGCCTTAATCCACTATTAGTCGAGCAGCTCACATTAAGTTCGACGTGCGAGCACAGAAGTGTGGCGATATAATGAACATTCTTCTATGCATGTTTTTAAGCATCTCTCTTACAACGTCATCTCTCCGATAAGGATGTTGGTATGCCATCTTCCCCACCGCAGTGGCCACTCAGTTTTGGATATACGCTTCTGCGCGCAACGCTTTATATGCTTTTTGTCGCTGGTATCGCCCAGGGTGGATATTTTGAGGCTCTCTACCTACCCGATGTGCGCTATACCGAACTAGGCTTTACAGAGTTCGCTCAAACCCTGGTGCTGGCCAGCTGTTGTGGCTTACTCATCTACGTGCGCCAGGTACTCAAGGTATGGCCTACTGTTACGCTACTATTGCTGGCGTTTGTGGCTGCATCACTGGTACGCGAACAGGATTACTTTTTTGATTACTACGTTGCAGAAAATACTTGGAAAGTGCTGGTAGCGCTCATTGTCATCCCTAGCCTTGCCTGGGTAGTCGTGCAGCGACGCCGATTTATTGAGGAATTCTCTCATTATAGCAACACGTTCGCATTTGGGCTGTTCACTGCCGGTGTTCTCGTTACCTACATTTTTCCCGCCTTTATGGTCGCCAAGACTTCTGGCGAGCCGTCATGCAAGACACTTATATTCGCGAGTTCAAAGACGTCGCAGAGGAAGCCATTGAGCTTTTAGGCTACAGCCTGATTCTATTTGCCATGATTGAGCTTCTGCTGATTGCTCGGCGCATTTACAAAGCGCGACAAGTCGCACGCTAATCCTCTCATCTCCCGCTAGCAGCCCTTCTCTATCGCCGCCTTACGCTCTGCGTAGGCGGCATTCATTTTTTACATCTCGTTATACACAAAGCCATTTGCGACCCTGTTAGCTTCAACGTAGTGCCGTCACCCCGATTCATGGGCATTTTTGCTGAAAAACAACCTACTGACGACACAAACCTTATGACAAACTCACAAAATCGCCAAGAAACCCTAAAGCGAGGTGCATTTACTCGTTTTCTTGATAGCGTTGAGTGGCTGGGTAATCTACTCCCACATCCTGTTACTCTCTTCGCTATTTTATGTGTGCTGGTAGTAGTCGCCAGCGGCATCGCCGGTGCATTAGGGGTATCTGTTGCTGACCCTCGCCCTGCTAACGAAGGTGAATGGATAGCGGTTAATTCGCTGCTCAATGCCGAAGGTCTGCGCCGTTTAGTCACTGAAATGGTGACCAACTTCACTAGCTTTGCACCGCTAGGTACAGTACTGGTAGCCATGCTGGGGGTCGGCGTTGCTGAGCACTCAGGACTGCTTTCAGCCAGCATGCGTGCGCTGGTTCTCAATCGCTCGCCGCGCATTGTCACCTATGCAGTAGTGTTTGCCGGCATCATGTCGAACATGGCGGCTGAGCTTGGCTATGTCGTATTAATTCCTTTAGCGGCCATGATTTTCCACTCATTAGGACGTCATCCATTGGCGGGCCTAGCGGCTGCGTTCTGCGGTGTTTCTGGAGGCTACAGCGCTAACTTACTGATCGGTACTGTTGACCCACTGCTATCGGGCATCACCCAGGAAGCAGCGCGTCTTCTTGACCCCGCTTACATTGTGGGTGCAGAAGCTAACTGGTTCTTTATGTTCGCCAGTACGTTCTTTGTCACGCTTATTGGTGGCTTTGTTACCGAGCGAATCGTAGAACCCAAGCTAGGTAAATTCGATTCTGCCTATGCTGATAGCGGCATTGAAAACCAGCGCATGGAAGGGCTATCCGACTCAGAGAAGCGCGCCTTAAAAGGGACCGGACTTGCGACACTAGCATTAGCCGCTCTGGTCGCGGTCATGGTTGTGCCCGAAAGCGGCATATTGCGTAACCCCGAAACAGGGCTAATTAGCGGCTCGCCCTTTTTGCGTGGCATTGTGGTAATTGTCGCGGTGTCCTTCACCGTGTTGGGGTTTGTCTATGGCCGTCTAGCAGGCACCATGCAAAACGATCGCGATATTGTCGATGCTATGGCGAAAAGTATGAGTAGCCTCGGCCTTTATATCGTTCTGGTCTTTTTTGCGGCGCAGTTTGTAGCGCTATTTAACTGGAGCAACTTTGGCACCGTAACAGCCGTTGCCGGTGCCGATCTACTGCAATCTATGGGGCTACGCGGCCCGGGCCTATTCGCGCTGTTTATTATTATGTGTGCGTTCGTCAACCTATCACTAGGCAGCGCCTCAGCACAGTGGGCGGTAACAGCTCCCATCTTTGTACCGATGCTAATGCTGATGGGCTACGCCCCTGAAGTAATTCAGGCGGCATACCGAATCGGCGACTCAGTGACTAACTTAATTACGCCCATGATGAGCTACTTTGGCTTGATTCTTGCCGTGGCAACCCGCTACCGCAAAGATATGGGCATTGGTACGTTGGTGGCGGTTATGCTGCCCTACACGCTATTTATGCTGATTGGCTGGAGCCTGATGTTCTTTATTTGGGTATTCGTTTTTGGCCTGCCTGTCGGCCCAGGATCAGCCACGCATTACACGCTATAGCCTTTTTTGTCATATAACGCTCATGGCATAACGCAAAAAGCCCGCCGTTCATAGAACGGCGGGCTTTTTGTTCATGGTGACGACTATCAGTTCACCACTTTCTATTTACTACATACCACTTACCACAGCCTACAAATCACTCATCAAGGAACGAGCGCAGCGGCTCAGAGCGGCTGGGGTGGCGTAGCTTGCGCAGCGCCTTTGCTTCGATCTGACGAATCCGCTCGCGAGTAACGTCAAACTGCTTACCCACTTCTTCTAGCGTGTGGTCGGTATTCATATCGATACCGAAACGCATGCGTAGTACTTTCGCTTCACGAGCAGTTAAGCCGCCAAGGACGTTACGCGTTGCTTCGATCAAGCCTTCGCCGGTGGCCATATCAATCGGCAACAGCATAGTGCCGTCTTCGATAAAGTCACCTAAGTGCGAATCGTCGTCATCACCAATCGGCGTCTCCATAGAGATCGGCTCTTTGGCAATTTTTAGCACCTTGCGTACTTTGTCTTCCGGCATTTCCAGACGTTCGCCCAGCTCTTCCGGCGTTGGCTCGCGGCCCATTTCCTGCAGCATCTGACGAGAAACACGATTGAGCTTATTGATCGTCTCGATCATGTGCACCGGAATACGGATGGTGCGTGCCTGGTCAGCGATAGAACGCGTAATCGCCTGACGAATCCACCATGTGGCATAGGTCGAGAATTTGTAACCGCGGCGATATTCGAACTTATCAACCGCTTTCATCAAACCAATGTTGCCTTCTTGAATCAGATCCAAGAACTGCAGGCCACGGTTGGTGTATTTCTTAGCAATCGAAATTACCAAACGCAGGTTAGCCTCAACCATCTCTTTCTTAGCACGGCGTGCTTTCGCCTCGCCGATAGAGAGCTTGCGGTTAACTTCTTTGAGGTCGGCCACGGTGAGCTGCACCATGTCTTCTTCAAAGGCAATTTTGCGCTGCGAACGAGCAATATCGGCGCGCAGTGGCTCAAGACGGTCAGCATACTTGGGCTGCGCTTCCTGGAAGGTGTCCAACCATTTTGGATTAGACTCGTACCCAGGGAACGACTTAATGAAGGTTTTGCGCGGCACTTTAGCTTTCTTCACGCACAGCTGCATGACCGCTTTTTCTTGGGCACGCACCTGCTCAACGCTAATACGTACTTGGCCAACCAAACGCTCAAAATGCTTCGGCACCAGCTTAATCGGCGAAAACAGCTCGGCTAAACGCGATTGCTCACTTTTAAGCTCAGCGCTACCACGCCCATATTTCGCCAACGCAGCTTCAACAGCGGCATTCTGTTCACGGATTTGTTCGAAACGAGCTTTCGCTTCTTCCGGATCAGGGCCACCTTCGCTGGCCGTGCTGTCGTCGTCTTCGTCGTCACCGTCGCTGTCGAGATCATCATCATCGCTCAACTCGGCTTCCGGCTCAGGCTCGGGCACTTCGGCTTCTGCAACGCCTGGAATCCCCTCGTCGGGGTCGATAAAGCCAGAGAACAGATCAGACAAGCGACCAGGCGCTTCTTCATCCTGCGTGGCATCGTAAGCATCCAGGATAGAAGCAACAGCGCCAGGCAAATACGCCAGCGCTGACATCACTTCCCGCGTGCCCTCTTCTATCCGCTTGGCGATTTCGATCTCACCTTCGCGGGTTAGAAGTTCAACCGTACCCATCTCGCGCATGTACATGCGCACAGGGTCGGTAGTGCGACCGACGTCGCTTTCCACGGCGGCGAGTGCCGCGACGGCCTCTTCCGCAGCGGACTCGTCCGTGGAGTGATCCGACATCATCAAAGTGTCTTCATCTGGCGCTTCTTCAACGACACTAATACCCATGTCGTTAATCATGCCAATGATGTCTTCCACTTGATCCGGGTCGGCGATATCCTCGGGTAGATGGTCGTTGACCTCGGCATAGGTCAGGTAGCCCTGTTCCTTGCCGCGCGCGATCAACTCCTTCAGACGTGACTGCTGCTGCGCATTTCCAGCCATAGAAACCCTATCTCGACGAAGAAGAATGAAACACCTGGGGCGCTGAATCGATTAAACTCAACAAGCCGAACAGTATAGCGTAAATAGCAGGAATTTTTCCAGCGAAACGTATTTGCGCGGTCATTCAGGTGTGTTAGGTTGTTCGGTTAGGCCAGCGCCTGGCGACTGACCCTTTATTTGGTGCCAACGTTAGGGAAATTCAACCCTAGCGCCTCAAACTCTACTCATTCCAAACTCTACTCATTCAAAGACAAACGCCGCAAAGCCGACTTAATGTCGTTGAACAAGCTCCATCATTAAGCTTGCCAAACGTTGCCGCTGCGCTTTATCCAGCTTTTGCCCAGAACGCTCTAAATCCAGCAACGCCTGATACTCTTCCTGAGGCGATCGCTTGCGCTGAACCTCTATTAGATGTTCAACCAACCCTGTCAGCTCAGTCTCGCGGGTTCCCTTGGGAATCAGCAACTCCCGTGACGCCAACTCAGCCAAGACCTGACCTTCATGGCTCCCCTGAAAGTGCGCCAACACCACTTGCGGGCTGCGATAACGCCCGGCACGTAGCAACTCAATCAAGTCACGGCATAGCGGTGCTTCTTCACTCTCCGGCAACCAATCCAGGGAATCCGGCAGCGACGTCACTAAACCAGGCTCATGCAACAGTAGCTGCACAATACGCGCCACGGTTGAAAGCACTTGCGGGCGAGGCGACTGAGCGCGCCCCTTTTGTGCCTTTTTACCAGCAGGCTTTGCGCTGACCAGCTGCTCCTCATGATGCTCAAACGGCATCATGTCGGGCGACTCAAGCGGCTCCCAGTGCACGGCTTCCTGCGAAGGCGCTTTCTGCGCCTCTTTTTGCGCCTCTTTTTGCGCACTGGCGGCCGCGCGTTTCTCAAGTAGCGTTTTCAGTTGCGATTGTGCCAACCCACTGCGCTTAGCTAACGCCTCCAACAGTAACGATTTGAGCATGCCTTCAGGCACTTTGTTCAATGCCTCAAGCACCTGACTTGCAAACCGCTCTCGCCCTTCCACGGTATTCAAGTCACGCCCCTGCGCTGCCTGCTCAAAAAGAAACTCAGATAGCGGCATCGCACAGGTAACGCGATCTTGAAATGCGTCGCTACCTTCACGGCGCACTAGCGTATCCGGGTCATCACCTTCCGGCAGAAACAGGAAGCGCGCTTCACGACCGTCAATCATCTGCGGCAAGGCGGTTTCCAACGCACGACTGGCCGCTTGACGTCCTGCACGGTCACCGTCAAAGCAAAACACCACACGGCTGACTAAACGAAATAGTCGGCTTAGGTGGTCTTCTGTTGTAGCCGTCCCTAAGGTTGCGACAGCGTTGTTGATACCGTACTGCGCCAGCGCCACGACATCCATGTAACCTTCAACGATGACGAGCTGCTCAAGCTTGCTTGACGCTTGGCGAGCCTCATACAGTCCGTACAGCTCACGTCCTTTGTGAAAGACAGGCGTTTCTGGCGAATTCAGATACTTAGGCTGTTCATCACCCATTACCCGACCGCCAAACGCGATGGTACGCCCCCTTAAATCCCGAATGGGAAACATCACTCGATCGCGAAAGCGGTCATACGTCCGCCCCGTGTCTTCACGGTGAATTAGCAAGCCATACTCTACTTGTACAGGCTCACCAATACCTCGCGCACTCAAGTGCTGCTTCAGGGCTTCCCACCCACCAGGCGCATAGCCAATACCATAAGTACTGACAACATCTGGCGATAACCCGCGTCCTTGCAGATAACGCTGTGCTCCCTGCCCTTCCTGCATTTTTAGCCGTTCTCGATAAAAACTGGCAGCAAGTTCAAGAAGATTAACGCCCTCTTTGCGCTTTTTTTCGCGTTGCTGGGCGCGCGGATCATCGGCACCCTCACGAGGAACATCCAGCCCCAAACGACTAGCCAACTGCTCAACCGCATCGGGAAAGGGTAGTTTGTCGTATTCCATTAGAAAGCGTAGCGCATTACCGTGGGCACCACACCCAAAGCAGTGATAAAACTGTTTATCAGCGCTAACCGTAAACGATGGGGTTTTCTCTTGATGGAAAGGACATAGCCCAGAATAGTTACGCCCGGCCTTTTTAAGCTGCACACGCTCACCAACCACCTCGACCACATCAACGCGGCCTAACAGGTCATCGATAAAACGTTGTGGAATTTGGCCTGCCATGAACTGCGGGCATCCTCGCGCAAAGCGCTAGTTCGCTTGCCTAGAGTCATCAAGCAAATTGCCAGATCACCATAAACAGCGATGAAACAAAACAAAAAACAAACGGCCACCTAGTGGCGGCCGCTTGACATCCCTCTTGAGATGGCCAGCTAACTGCTCCGGCCCCCTCGGGTACGGATCAATAGAGCCGTTCGAAACGCTTTTGCTCACGCTGAATTTTCTTGGCGTGGCGTTTTACGGCAGCTGCCGCTTTGCGTTTACGCTCAGCAGTCGGCTTCTCATAGTGCTCGCGGCGGCGTACTTCAGAAAGAACACCGGCTTTTTCGCAAGAACGCTTGAAGCGACGCAGGGCGACGTCAAACGGCTCGTTATCACGTACTTTTACAGAAGGCATTAAGCACTCACCTACCTTAAGGAGTCTTGAGTTCGGATAGTACGTACACTTTTAGAATACAGTGTACGACCCAGTTTTACAGCGCACAGTAGTCTAGTCGTGGTTGGCGATCTTTGCAAATGCTTACGCGCCTTAAGCATGAGAATGCTAAACTAGGCGACTGATTAGCAGCACTGGTTTCTAACCTGCAACTTTTTAACTTACAACGAGTTCTTCAGCTATGCGCGTACTGGGCATTGAAACGTCTTGCGATGAAACGGGCGTCGCGATTTATGATACTTCGCACACTGGAGGCCGCGGCCTGCTCGCCGACGCGCTGTATAGTCAAATTGCCATGCATGCCGAGTATGGCGGCGTGGTGCCTGAACTCGCTTCTCGCGACCATACGCGCAAACTGTTGCCACTGATCGAGCAAGTATTGCACGACGCCAAGCTGACGCGTAACGAGCTAGACGGCATTGCCTACACTGCTGGCCCGGGGTTAGTCGGCGCGCTCATGGTGGGTGCCAGCACAGCGCATGGTATGGCACGTGCGTTGAACATCCCCGTACTTGGCGTACACCACATGGAAGGCCACCTGTTAGCCCCTATGCTGGAAGATGACGCTCCTGACTTCCCTTTCGTAGCCTTGCTGGTCTCTGGCGGACACACTCAACTTGTCGAAGTACAGTCTCTAGGACACTACCAGTTACTTGGGGAATCCGTTGATGATGCTGCAGGTGAGGCCTTCGACAAAGCGGCCAAAATGCTCGGGCTCCCCTACCCCGGCGGCCCTCACGTTGCTAAGCTTGCCGAACAGGGCAACCCAAAACGCTTCCGCTTCCCACGGCCAATGACCGACCGCCCTGGCCTAGACTTCAGTTTTTCGGGATTAAAAACCCACACGCTGACCGCTATTCGCCAATTAGATGCTGCTGGCGAGTTAGACACCCAGGCCAAGGCTGATGTGGCGAGGGCATTTGAAGAAGCCGTAGTGGACACCCTGGTTATCAAATGTCGCCGGGCACTGGATCAAACCGGATTGAAGCGCTTAGTGGTGGCAGGTGGCGTTAGCGCTAATCAACGCCTGCGCGAACGCCTCGCGATTGAAACACAGAAACGCAACGCGCGATCTTATTACCCTCGCGGGCGCTTTTGCACCGACAATGGCGCGATGATTGCTTATGTCGGCGCCCAACGACTGGCGGCGGGTGAGCAGGATGACAACGGCATTATGAAGGCTACGCCGCGCTGGCCGTTGGACACCTTAACGCCTACTTAACACCTATAGCTCCTACATCTATAGCCCCTGACTAGCCGCGTAGATGCGGCTCTTCTCCGCGGCGCAGGCGGCGAATATTTAACCCGTGACGGGCAAGCACCAGCAGGCTGAACCCACTCACGACCACAACATAGTCAGGTGCTAGCCACGCACAAGCCAGTGGCGCGACGAATGCACTAACGAGCGATGCTGCCGCTGCCATGCGTAGCCGCCAGGCAAGCAGCATCCAGCACACCGCACTAAGCAGCGCCACGCTGGGTACCAATATCAGCAGCACGCCAAACGCACTGGCAACCGATTTACCACCGCGAAACCTATGCCATAGTGGATAGCTGTGACCTAGCAGAACAGCAAATCCAACCGCCCCTTGCAACCAAACAGGCAACCCTAGCAATTTGGCTGCCAGCACTGCAGGCGCCCCTTTTAAGGCATCGAGTAAAAGCGTGGCGACGGCTAAACGCGGCCCGTACAGGCGCAGTACGTTCGAAAACCCAGGGTTACATGACCCCCGATATCGCGGATCAGGAACACCTGCTAGCCGGCATACGCTCAGCGCCGCTAACCAGCTTCCGCTTAAGTAACCCACCACCATCCATATCACTCCGCCCACCATCTTGACTCCTACCCAGCGTTAGATCGTACCTAGCTGTCGTTTCGCGCTATCCTCAAGTACAATCCCCCGCTTGTTGACGCTAGAGGAATAGCTGTGGATCGCATTTTGATCGAAGCGCTGGCAGTAGATACCGTCATCGGTGTGTACGACTGGGAGCGCACTATTGTTCAGTCTTTGAGCTTGGACTTATCGCTCGCAACGGATATTCGTCCCGCCGCTGCTGCAGATGATTTGAGCCTGACGCTTGATTATGCAGCCATTTGCCAGCGAATTCAGCGCTTTGCTGACGAGCACCAATTTGCTCTCGTCGAGACATTTGCCGAGCGCCTAGCTGAGTGCTTACAGCAGGAGTTTTCCATTATCTGGCTGCGCCTTACCGTACGCAAACCGGGGGCCGTTCCACAAGCCGCTAGCGTTGGTCTTGAAATCACCCGCGGCACGCTTCCATGAGCTTGGTTACTCTCAGTTTAGGCAGCAATATCGATCCGGACACTCATATCCGCCTGTGCCTAGATGCGCTCGAAGACACGTTTGGCCCCCTTCAAATATCGCGCATATTTGAAAGCGAGCCGGTAGGATTTAGCGATAATCGCAACTTTTACAACCTTGTGGTTGCCTTTGATAGCGATTGGTCGGTGGGCGAGCTTCAGGCGTGGTCTAAGCAACTCGAAATTGCCCATGGCCGCACTCCCGATATGCTCAAGTGCAGTCCTCGAGCACTGGATATTGACCTGCTCGCAGTAGGCGGTATTTGCGGCACTGTTGACGGTGTTGCCCTGCCCCGAGGGGAAATCACGCACAATGCCTTCGTTCTACAGCCGCTAGCCGAACTGCTACCCGATCAGTATCACCCTATCTATGGTTTGTCTTACGCTGCGCTATGGCAGCGCTTTGAACTGGGGAGTCAACGCTTATGGGCCATCGACTTTCATTGGCGTGGGCGCTGGGTTTCCCAGGCAGACTCTGTGCCAAAGGCGGTGTCCGCTCGCTGAGCAAAGCCTATAACCAGCCCTTAGTGCGCATCCATCAGCGCACTTGCTACTGCCTGTTGGCGGTGTTCACGTAGCGCCTTACCTAAAGCTGCACCGCGATAACCCGCTTGCAATAGCGCTTGAGGGTCAACGCTTTGTGCAGCCTGCCACGCCCGATCCAGCGGTTCGAGCGTATTCTCTGCTAAACGCTTAATAAGTTGTAACTGTGCCTTAACCTGCGCGGGCTTACGCCAACCATCCAAACGCTCCAGCCAGTGCAGAACGCGTTCGTCACTTAATGGCTCGGCTAAGATGTCCCTACTCAGCGCTACATGGCGCGCCAGCTGCGTCACCGCATTAGGTAATCGCAATCTTATCGCCAGCGCATCACGCTGAGCATCATTCAATACCGACACCAGCAACGCGTAGCGCCAGTGAGCCAGTGGAAGTGAACTGTCGATAGCCAGCTGTGCAACCGTCTCAAGCGCCATCGCCTCAAGCGCGTTTGCCAGCACAACGTCATCTGTTAGCTCAGGCCACCAAGCAGCCAGCGCTTCGCTATCGTTTAAGGCAGTGAAGTAACGGTCAGGATTTGGTTCACCCAGCGCTTTTTCGGTTTCGACCCACACTCGCTCCGCAGCAAGGTGGCTAAGCTCACCACTGCGACTTACATCTCGCATTAGTTCGAGGGTTTCAGGCGCGATGGCAAACCCTAAATGTGCATAACGGGCAAGAAAGCGTGCCGTGCGAAGTACTCGTAAGGGATCTTCACTAAATGCCGGGGACACATGGCGTAATAGGCGCTGCTCAATATCCCGCTGACCGTTAAAGGGGTCGGTCAACGCGCCATCAAAGCGCTGCGCAATCGCGTTGATGGTTAAATCACGTCTTGAAAGGTCTTCTTCTAAGGTCACATCAGGACTTGCGTGTACTTCAAAGCCGCCATAACCGTGGCCAGACTTTCTCTCAGTGCGCGCTAGCGCATACTCTTCGGCGGTATCAGGATGCAGGAATACCGGAAAATCGCGCCCCACTGGTTTAAAGCCCCGCTGCTGCATGACTTCTGGCGTGGCACCGACGACGACCCAATCATTGTCCACTACCGGCCAGCCTAACAGCGCATCGCGCACTGCCCCACCAACACGATAAACATTGAGTCCTTTGGTTTTCGCATCCACCTGAAACACGGCTACCGCCCTTTTTTCAATATCTGGTGTTTTAATGTCTCGTATTTTAATGTCTAGGCTGACGGCTAGGTACGCTGATGCGCTCACCCGATTCCAGATTGAGAGCGGTTAACGACCCACCCCACACGCAACCAGTATCCAGCGCTTCAACCTTTATCTTGGCGTTCAGGGTTTGGCCCTCTAATGCCGCCCAGTGCCCGAATAACAGTTGAAGCGCATCTGCTCTTGGGTATTGAAACCAAGGGGCGAATCCGTCAGGCGCACTTTCCAAGCCTTCTTTGGCAGCGAAGTCTAGCCGACCATTAGCGTCGATAAAGCGCATGCGGGTAAATATATTGACGAGACAGCGCAAACGGTCAATCCCTTCTAGATCCTCATGGAACCGGTCAGGTTGATTACCAAATAGCTGCGTTAAAAAATCACCCGAACGCTCACTAAGCAAGGTCGTCTGCACTTCTTGACTAAACGATACCGCTTGCTCGGCGCACCACGTTGGTAATACACCGGCATGGGTCATCAGCGTATTGTTTTCATAAACTGCTAATGGCTGGCTTTGCAGCCAATCCAGCACCTGTTCGCGCTGTGGGGCCGCAAGAATATCGCTGAGGGTATCGTTTTTTTTCAGTTTGCCGCCGCCACGAGCCACCACCAACAAATGAAAATCGTGGTTACCCAGCACGCATCGAGCGGCACTACCTAACGCCTGCACTTCCTGCAAGCAAGCCAGCGAGCCAGGGCCACGATTGACCAAGTCGCCAACCAGCCAGAGTGTATCGTTTGCTGCATTGAAGCTTAGCTTTTCTAGCAAACTGACAAACTCGGCATGACAGCCGTGCAGATCACCAATGGCATAGGTGCTCATCGCTCCCCCTTTTTGAGAATGGTCAGTGAAGCTGACGCGGCACCGCTAGCCTAAAAGGGGCAATGGGCACTTCAAAAGCTCGCTGGGTGTAGGTGTTAAGCAGCGTGTAAGCGCCTTCCATAACGCCTACCGGCGTTTGCAGAATGGCTCGACTGGTGTAGCGAAAACGCTGCCCCGGGCCAATTAATGGCTGCTGGCCCACCACCCCTTTGCCACGCACCTCTTGGCTATCACCGTTACCTTGGGTAATTTTCCAGTAGCGCGCCATGAGCTGCACGCTATGAGGGCTTTGGTTATGCACCGTCACGGTGTAACTAAACACGAAGCGCGACTCACGGTCATCTGACTCGGCTGCACGGTACTCAGGCGCGACGCTAACCTCAATGGCTAGGGCACTCACGCGTCGGTACTCCCATTACCACCAAGCGCTTCGTCAGTAGCCACTTGGTTGGCAATAGTGACGTACTCTGCAACCGTCAAAGTTTGAGGACGCCGTGCTGGGTCAATGCCTAGTGCTTCTAATGTTTCTACGCTTACCCTGCCTTTCAGGTTATTGCGCAGTGTTTTGCGTCGCTGACCAAACGCCAGCTTGACCAATTCAAACAGCAGTGCTGGGTCATCTGCTGTTTGGGGCAAGCTTTCGTGAGGCGTTAGCCTCACAATGGCGGAGTCAACTTTCGGCCTGGGAACAAAGGCTTCCGGCGGCACGACAAACAGCTGATCAACGTGGCAGTAATATTGCGCCATCACCGACAGGCGCCCCCAATCAGTGCTACCTGGTTCAGCGGCCAAACGCTCAACAACTTCTTTTTGCAGCATAAAGTGCATATCGGCAATCGCATTGCCCATGGTTAAGAGATGCACTATCAATGGCGTCGAGATGTTGTAAGGCAGGTTACCGACGACTCGCAGCGCAGGGCCATCCCCTCTTAGCGCGGCGAAATCAAACTTTAGTGCGTCACCCTCATGGATAACAAAGTCAGGGTAGTTAAAAAACTGCACCCTTAAGCCCGGAATCAGGTCACGGTCTAATTCAATGACTTCAAGCTTTCCTGCCGCCTCTAGCAACGGAGCAGTGAGCGCGCCTTGCCCAGGGCCAATTTCGACGAGTCGGTCGCTTTCGCGAGGCCCAATGGCACGGACAATACGCGAAATGATGCCGAGGTCACGCAGAAAGTTTTGACCAAAGCGTTTACGAGCGCGGTGCTGCTGAGGCACTTGAGACATCTAACAGTGTTCCTTGGAGGGTTGATTCATAAAGCATTTAAGCCATTGGCGCGCTGTGCGGAAAGTCGCTTTGCTAGCGCGAGAGCTACGCCTAAGCTATTGGGGTCGGCAGTACCGCGACCGGCTAAACTGAGCGCGGTACCGTGGTCTACCGAAGTACGCACCAGCGGCAAGCCAAGTGTAATATTCGCCGCCTGACCAAAGCCTGCGTATTTTAACACTGCCAACCCCTGGTCATGATACATCGCCAGCACCGCATCAACGCCCGCTAAATGGCGCGGCGTGAAAAGCGTATCAGCTGGCAGCGGGCCTTGAACATCAAGGCCTTCAGCGCGCAGCGCTTTCAGCGCGGGGATAATAACATCGAGTTCTTCGCGCCCTAAATGGCCATCTTCTCCGGCATGGGGGTTTAATCCACACACCGCAATGCGCGGAGCGGCAATCCCAAACTGGTTTTTCAGATCAGTCGCAAGCAAACGGCTAATACGGGTAATTTTGTCGTAGGTAACCGCATCCGCCACGTCACGCAGCGGTAGGTGTGTGGTGACAAGTGCGACGCGTAGGTCACTGCTACCCTGCCAACGGCTCGACTGAGCATGCAGTGCTTGGTCGGTAGCCAACAACATCACGACCTCATCAACCCCACAGGCATCGCGCAGCCATTCGGTGTGGCCAGTGAAGTTAGCAAAGCCGCCTTCGATAATCACCCCTTTATGCAGCGGCGCAGTGACCATGGCCGCTGCATGCCCCTGTAGACAGGCGTCGACAGCGATTTGCAACGTCTCTAGCACATAGCCTGCATTAGCAGGATTGAGCACGCCGGGGAGCGCTGATTCGCGAAGGGTCGCGGGCCACACAACCAAACGCCCTGGCGAGGAAGTCACACTGCTTCCAGGGGCTGCTTCTATCACATCAAGAGGAAGCCCCAGCAGCGACGCACGCTGTTTCAGCAGCTGCGTATCGCCAATAGCCACCGTGTTATTCAATTGACCATTGGCGGCCAGCATCAGTGTGATTTCTGGCCCGATGCCCGCTGGCTCTCCGGTGGTTATCAGCAGTGGCGCGCTATTGCTCATTAGATTGGCTCATTAAAGGCGAATATCGACAAAAGCCTGTTCACGCATTTCACGCTGCCACGACTGTAGCTCTTCGTTAGCACGACGCTGGAAAATGGCCTGACGAACCTGCTCACGGCGACTTTCATCCGTCACATCCTGACGGCGACGCTCTAGCACTTCAATGACGTGGTAGCCAAACTGAGAGCGCACTGGCTCAGAGAGCTGGTTAGTACTTAGCGACCCCATCGCTTCTTCAAAAGCTGGCACCGTTTGCCCTGGACGCACCCAACCAAGCTCGCCGCCGTTCATGGCACTACCACGGTCGTCGCTAAACTCACGAGCGACGGACGCAAAGTCTGCCCCCTGCTGTAAACGCTGGCGAGCCTGCTCAGCGCGGGCACGAGCCTGGTCTTCATTGCGTGTTGGCGTTAATTCTACCAACACGTGGCGGGCACGTATCTCTTCAATGAACGCTTGCCCCTGCTGAGATGGCTGCTGGCTCAAGAAGCGTTCAACGTCACGCTCAGTCACGGTGACACGTTGACTAATTTGGCGCTGCTGCACTTGGCGCATCAGCATTTCGCGGCGTATTTCTTCACGTACGCCACCCAGGGTCATGCCGTCTGCCTCCACGGCATCGGCAAACTGTTCTAGCGTCATGCCGTTAGACTCAGCAATGGAGCGCAACTGACGATTTAGCTCCGTGTCATCCACGCTAAGGTTGGCTTGGCGGGCCATTTGCAGCTGGATTTCATCCATCACCATGCGCTCTAGTACCTGCTGAGCCAGTTGGCTACGGGGCGGTAAGTTACCGTCCTGGGTTTGCGCCTGCTGCTCTACCTGGGCAATGCGGTCATCAAGCTCACTGCGCATGATGACGCCGTCATTAACGACAGCCACAACGCTATCCAGCATTTGCCGCTGGGTTGATTCGAAATTTTGGGCGTAAACCGACAGCGGCACAAGCGCAGCACTCGTTCCAAGGCAGAGCGCCATCATGCCGCCCGCAGAAAGCAGTTTTGCCCGCTTTTTCAAGCCATCGGTCAGCAGGGTCTTTCTGGTAGTCATAAAGAATCTCTTTCAGTCAGTCGCCATTTAACAAAATCGTTACAGCGGCGTTGGGCGGTAGCCGGGAATGGCCTGTTCAAAGTAGCCGTCAGCCTGTTGACCAACGCCACCCAGGCCACGGAATACAAAGCGTAAAAATAGCCCGCGATCATTAAAGTCATCACCCACAGGGGCGGTGTCGTTATCGTCTACCCACTCACGCCATACTAGCTGTAAGCCGTAGCAGCAGTCGTTCCATTGAACGCCTGCCAGCCGCTCAAGCGCGCGGTCATTGGTTTGATCGTGCAGATAGCGACCAATCAAATCAATCCTCGGGCTGGCTTTCCAAGCAAGTGACAGATCCCACTCTTCCCGGCTGTAATCTCTAAATCCGTCATCACCGGGTACGACGCCTGGATCGAAACCTTCGATCTCCCAACGGTAACCAAGGTTCACTACGTGGCCAGCGGGATGGCGATAACGCGCATCAACGCTAGAGCGTTCGGTCTGTTCACGCTGGTCGTCGTATAACCATTCATACCCCGTACTCCACCGATCATTAATCTGCCAATCGAGGCGCGTCACCAGCGGAGAGCGATCGCGAGTAGCTTGATAGCGACTAAGCGGATTCACACTGGGATCATCCTCTGGACGAGCAGGCAATGTGTCTGGGTCGCCCTCACTATCGATGCGACGCTCGGATAAATAAACACTTTGCCCAACCCCAAAAGTTAATCGATCCCGTCCGGTGGCGTCTTCAATAAAGCGAGATTGTACGCCAAGCGACACGCGATTGAGATCACCTAAACGATCTGCGCCAGAGAAACGATGAGGAGACCATAGCTGATCCCACGAGAACGCTCGCTCGCGGCTGTCAAAATCAGGCAGTTGTGTTTGATTAGTACGTGGAACGTATGCGTAGTTCAAACGTGGCTCAAGGGTTTGGCGATAGTCTCGTCCGCTCAGTTCTAATTCACGCTCAAACACCAGGCCACTATCTATCGATGTGACCGCCGCACTACGGCTGGGAGACGTACCTCGATCAGTGACGCGATCGCCATAATCCAACTCATAAGCGGTATGCCATAACTCGGTACGCGGCTCGATATAGCCCCAGGGTTGCTCAAAACGCCAACCGATAGCCGGCGTGAGATGCAGGCGCGTGCCGATGGCGGCTTCGCGCTCAGGCACCTGTCGCTCGTCTACATCACGCCAGAAATAGGTCGCGTTAGAGTGCCATTGTGTATAGAGACCGCCACCTAACTGCCAGTCAGAGTTCGCTGTCAAACTTGGCAGACGATAAAATGGCTTATCGGAATCACTCAGCGGATCTTCCAACCGCTGGAAGCCTTGGGCCCGGGCATCTAACTGCCAACGCTCACCGCGGTAATCTACCTGAGCGAGCCGCTCCATACTAACGCGCTCACTATTGCCAAACTCACCACCAAAATCATCGAAATAGCGCCCATCGCTAGCGGCACCATAGCGCAATTGGTAATCACTGCGTGGCGCCAGCGTTCCTGCATGCTGTGCATCAATATACCAGCGATCATTGCCTTCGAAGCGGTTATCACCATTTTCGCTGCCGTCATCACTATTGATATATCCGCCTTCTACCGTCCCTCGGCTCTCTTCAAGCAGGTAGCGGTACTCACCATTGAGCAGCAGCCCACGGTCAGACATCCAGCGCGGTGTAATGGTGGCATCTTGATTTGGCGCTATGTTCCAGTAAAAGGGCTGCGCATAGTCAAACCCCTCATTGGAAAAGCTAATAGAAGGTGACAGCAATCCTGTATGACGGCGGTCATCAATGGGGAAACGTAGCCAAGGCCAGTAAAAAATCGGTACGTCTTTTACTTCTAAACGTGCGTGTCGTGCGGTACCAAACCCTTTTGCTTGATCCAACTTTATATCGCTACTAACGAGTTGCCAGCTATTGGCACCTGGATCACACGTCGTAAATGAAGCATTGTGCAGACGATATTGCTCTTCACCGGTTTGCTCTAATTGACTGGCCTGACCGCGTAAATGCTGTTCGTAAAGCACATAGTGGCTGTTGCGTAACGAGGCTCGGTCATCGTTGAGCATTAACGTGGCTTGCTCGCCGCGCACCAACGCCTGACCATTTCGTATGGCGAGATTGCCTTCTGCATCTACGCGTTGGCGGTCGGCGGGTAAATACATCTGCGCCGCCTGCAACTCTGTGTTTCCACGACGCAGTACAACATCACCGCGCAACAACGCTTCACCATCTGCGGCGTAATCGGCTTCCTGAGTCTCCACCGACAACATTTCAGGGTTATCCACCGCTGGCAAGCGGTAGTCAGGCATCACATATCGCCCTCGACACAGCTGATGCGGTGCTTCATCTTGGCTCCAGGCCTGCCAATCAAGCGCCTCGGCAGGCAGCGTCTGGCCTTGTGCCACCGCTGAAAATGAGGCGCCAGCGAGCAAACTGCCCAACAGCGTGTGCGCAACCGGTACGGTACGCGAGATTCGCTTGCCCATGTTCGTTATCCTTGGCATCCAGAATCGGTATTATACAGCCCGCATGATGCCCGACCAGCAAGGAGCTTGCATGTCCTCTTCTAGGATTGACGCCCTCACCCAGTGGGCGGCTGAACAAAATGGCCTAAATAGCGCCGCTATCCGCCTCTCTCCAGCGGGCGGTGACGCCAGTTTCCGGCGATATTTCCGGCTGACACTGCCCTGCGGCGGTACTCGCATAGTAATGGATGCCCCCCCTGACCAGGAAGACTCAACACCGTTCGTCGCTATAGGAAAGCGCTGGTACGCGGCAAAACTGCCCGTTCCGCATATTTACGCCGCCGATCTCGACGCAGGCTTTTTGTTGCTGGATGACCTTGGGGATACCCCATTACAGGCCCTATTCACTGATGACGCGCGCATTCAGCAAAGTCATTTCGATGCACTGTCGTTACTGGCCAAGTTACAAAACCGCGCCAACCCTGCCGCGCTGCCGCCTTATGATGCGACGCTGCTGAACCGAGAGCTCGACCTTTTTCCTGAGTGGTGTTTAAACAATTGGCTGTCGTTATCAACGCCAGCCAGTTGGGATGCGCTGCGTGGCCACCTCGTTGAGCAAGCCCTCGATCAACCCGTCGTCAGCGTACACCGCGATTACGATGCGATGAATATCATGGTGCACGACCAGCAGCTTTACATGATTGACTTTCAAGACGCGGTGGCAGGGCCAATCAGTTACGACGTTATTTCCTTACTGCGCGGTCGCTACTGCCGCTTTTCTCCGGCGCAGTTTATGCAGTTTGTCGACTCGTTCTATCACCAAGCGCGTCAAGATGGGCGTCTCTCTCGCCATGTCAGTAATGATGAATTTCTTATCCAATGCCAAGCCATGGCCGCTCAACGCTGCCTAAAAGTGCTGGGAATTTTTTGCCGCTTAACGCTTCGTGATGCCAAACAAGGCTATTTATCACGCCTGCCGCATTTTTTAGCGCACTTAGAAGATAGCCTAACCGCGCTGCCCCAGCACAGCGAGTTTGCTGAATGGGTAAGTGACACACTGCGCCCCGCCATTGCCCTACGTTTAGCGGAAAGCACTTTATGAAAGCGATGATTTTAGCCGCGGGACTTGGCAAACGGATGCGGCCGCTTACCGACCACTGCCCAAAACCACTGCTACCAGTAGGCGATAAGCCACTTATTGTGCACCATCTCGAACGGCTCAAGCGTGCAGGCATTGATGAGGTGGTTATCAACGTGAGCTATCGCGCAGAGCAGATCATGGCAGCGCTTGGTGATGGAAACGACTACCAATTACGGATTCTTTGGAGCCATGAAGAGACGCCCTTAGAAACCGGCGGAGGCATTCAAAAGGCACTCCCCCTGCTTGGCGATGCCCCGTTTCTGCTGGTCAATGGGGATGTCTGGTGCGATTACATTCCCTCAGAATCACTGCTACAGGGAAGTGACGTCGCCCATCTTGTGCTAGTAGATAACCCTTCCCACCACCCTAGCGGTGATTTTTCCCTTATCAACGGGCGCGTTGGCGTGGAAGGCCATCAGCGTCTCACCTTTGCCGGCATTAGCCTGCTACACCCGGACCTTCTTGCCGATCAGGCGCCTGGAGCGTTTGCCCTAGCACCACTGCTTAAGCAGGCAATGGCAGACAAGCGCGTTAGCGGTGAACACTTTTCAGGCCACTGGGTCGATGTGGGCACTCCAGAGCGCCTTGAGGTTCTTGAACACCACCTATTGGCGCAACAGATCAGCAAGCGATGAAAAAGTGCGTCTATCGCTAGAAATGTTATGCTTCGCAACTACCTATAGGTGCCTAGATGAGGAGAGCGACGTGAAAGCACGGGTAAAATGGACAGATGGTCGCCAATTTGTAGCAGAGTCCGGTAGTGGGCATAGCGTCGTTATCGACGGCCCTCCTGACCACGGCGGCCGCAACACCGGCCCTCGCCCAATGGAAATGCTGCTGATGGGCATGGGTAGCTGCACCGCCTTTGACATTTTGAATATTCTGGATAAAGCCCGCGCTGATGTCACCGACTGCATCGCGGAGCTTGACGCAGAGCGCGCTGATGAAGTGCCCTCCGTGTTTACCAAAATCCACGTACACTTTGTGGTGACTGGCCGCAACTTAAAAGAGAAGCAGGTACAGCGAGCGGTTGAGCTCTCTGCAGAGAAGTACTGCAGCGCATCTATTATGCTGACACAAGGCGGCGTTGAGATTACCCACTCTTTTGAGATTGTCGACGCTTGAACGACTCGGAGCGCCATCTTCCCTGTTTATTAAAAAAAATAGCGCGGCTGGATGCATACCATGCGCTTGGCGGGCATAATACGCTCGCTTGTTTTTACCCCTACTGCGTAGCAAACAGCCGCTTTGCAGAAAGCGACTACAGCATCACGGTGACAAGTTACTATCGGTTCCGGCGCTGGCTCGTCGGGGTGTCTTCATCTGCCATAGGGAGGTTCGGACGTGTCAGATAATCTCCGACTCCACGGGTTTAATAACCTGACTAGCTCGTTGAGCTTTAACATTTACGACATCTGTTACGCCAAAACCGAAGAGCAGCGTGCGGCTTACATTGATTATATCGATGAGCTTTACAACGCCGAACGTTTGACGCAGATTCTAAAAGACGTCACCAATATTATTGGCGCTCATGTGCTCAATATTGCTCGTCAAGACTATGAGCCCCATGGGGCCAGCGTTACGATTCTGATTGCTGAACACGAGCTGGATGAAGCAAACCCAGAGCAAACTGAACCAGGCCCTGGACCGCTACCTGAAACAGTCGTGGCGCATCTTGATAAAAGCCACGTGACAGTACACAGCTATCCTGAGTCGCATCCTGACAACGGTATCAGCACCTTTCGATTGGATATTGATGTGTCTACCTGTGGCCACATCAGCCCATTGAAAGCACTGAACTACCTAATTCACAGCTTCGACTCTGACATTGTCACCATGGATTATCGGGTTCGTGGCTTTACCCGCGATGTCGATGGTAAAAAGCTGTTTATTGATCACGACATTACCTCGATCCAGGATTACTTGGCAGAAGATACCAAGCACGCCTATCAAATGATCGATGTGAATGTTTATCAAGAAAACATGTTCCACACCAAAATGCTGCTGAAAGACTTCGAACTTGATAACTATCTGTTCGGCACATCGCGCCGCGACATTACCTTCGAAGAAGCACGGGACATTGAAAGCCGTCTGCGCAAAGAGATGTTAGAGATTTTCTACTCTCGAAATCTGGACTAACATCTGCTTTCAAAGTTAACGAAAAGCCGTTTTGCTACTAAGCAGAACGGCTTTTTTTGTTAACGGATATCGCTAGTAAACACTTGGCTCACCTTCCGGACGCGTTTTAAAGCGCCGATGAAGCCATAAGTACTGCTCAGGGTACTTACGAATAGCTTGTTCGATAAACTCATTTACCCGAGTAGCGTCGGCCACTTCATCATCGCTTGGGAAGTTATCAAGCGCGGGCAGGCAGCTGATGGTATATGTCTGGTTATCAGGATTGCGGTGGAACATCAACGGCACCACCGGCGCCCCCGTCATTCTGGCGATTTTTGCGGTCAGCCTAATGGTAGCGGCTTGCTGGCCGAACAGTGGCGCGAACACGCTGACATCGCGGCCAAAGTCTTGGTCTGGTGAATACCACACAACATGGCCCGACTTTATTCGCCGAACAACACCACGCAAGTCATGTCGATCAATCGCCTGACCAAAAATTCGCGAGCGGGCACGGGTCATAAAGCGTTCGAATAAGGGGTTGTTGTGGGGTCGATAAACCACATCGGCAGGTAAAAATAGCGAATGCAGCGCTCCCCCTAAATCCAGTGTGGAGAAATGAATCCCAACCACCAGCACGCCCTTGCCTTGCGCTTTAGCCCGTGCGAGATGCTCTTGGCCATGATAGGCCACCCGGTGCCGTAACCCTTCCGCATCACGGCACCAACCCGTGGCTGTTTCCACTAAGCCAATACCGTTGGCGATAAAAACCTCTTTTACCAAGCGGCGCTGCTCATCAGCACTTTTTTCCGGGAAACAGAGAGCAATATTTGTCTCAGTGATATGCCGCCGGCGCTTTATAAAGCGCCATGCTAACAAACCAATTACTTTCCCCACCCATAACTTAAGCCGCCAGGGAAACCAGGCAACAAGATGCATCGCGCCTATCGCAAGCCAGGTTGGCCAATAACGAGGGTGTGCAAACGACTGCGGATATGAGCTTTTAGACATACTGGTAACCGTTTAAACAAAGGCTCCATGGTAGCGACGCGACGCTCTTGGTAGCACTCCCGTTAACAGGGTATAGCTGATGGTATCGCAATAGCGTGCTACCTCATCAATTGACAACACAGCACCGTTGCTAGCAGCTCCCCACAGCACTACCTCACTACCGATAGCAGCCCCCGGCACGTCGGTGACATCTACGGTTAGCATATCCATGGAGACCTTGCCGGCAATCGCACAGCGCTGACCATTCACTAACACCGGGGTGCCGTCTATGGCGTGGCGATCATAACCATCGCCATAGCCTGCCGCAACGACGGCAATTTTAGAACGCCGAGATGCGCGCCAACGGCCACCATAGCCAACAGGCTCACCCTCCTCTAGTTCACGGAGGGCAATAATTTCGGAGCGTAAACTCATCACCGGGCGCAGTTGCCGGGTGGTCTCGTTGGCTTCTTCCAGCGGGTCACTGCCATACAGCATGACACCAGGGCGATTCCAGTCGCCATGTGCGATTGGCCATGCCAGTGTTGCGGGGGAGTTTGCTAGGCATAGGGGCGCATCAAGCGCTTCCGCTAATGCCGTTAAAGCGGCCATTTGCTGATTAAAGTAGCTGCCCTCACGTGCATCTGCTGTCGCAAAGTGGCTCATCAAATGCAGCGCGGTTACCTGTGGTGCGCTAGCTAACCGCTGCCAAACATCAGGTGCCTCGTCTAGAGAAAAGCCTAAACGATGCATACCGGAATCCACTTTCATCCATACCGGAATAGGTTGACGGGGTGAAAAAGCCAATAAGGCCGCCACCTGCCACTCACTGTGAACGCTGATCCAAAAATTGTGCTGATCAACGAGCGCCAGCTCGTCAGCGGTAAAAATACCTTCCAGCAATACAATAGGTTTTTTAATTCCCCCTTCACGCAGGCTAATCGCTTCTTCTATGCAAGCGACAGCAAATGCGGGCACCTCAGCTTCTAGCGCACGCGCGCACTCAAGCGCACCGTGACCATACGCATCCGCTTTAATAACGGCTACCGAGCGACTTTGAGGGGCGCAGCGGCACGCTAGCTGATAGTTATGACGCAGGGCGTCTAAATCAATATGGGCCACCAAGGGGCGCATCACGTTTCTCACTTACACAGTCAATAGTTAACGGTTCAACCAATGGGCGTCAAAAACAACGCACCGAGCGATGAACTCGGTGCGTTATGGTCGGTATGACACAATAGCTTACTGCGATTAGCTCTCGAAAATAGCGTTAAGGGAAAGGCCCTGCTTTTCCAATGAGCGGCGCAGTTTCTTTAGTGCTTCTACTTGAATTTGCCTAACACGTTCGCGAGTTAAGCCAATTTCTGCACCAACTTCTTCCAACGTAGCGGACTCATGACCTCGCAAACCAAAGCGGCGTACCACCACCTCACGCTGCTTATCACTGAGCTCATCCAACCAGTGGTCTACGTGCTCACGCACATCGCCATCCACTAAGCATGCTTCCGGCCCTAGCACATCGTCGTCGGTTAAGGTGTCGATTAACGGCTTATCGCTTTCGCCACCCATTGGGTAATCTACCGAGGAGACGCGCTCATTAAGCCCAAGCATCTTCTTAACCGTTTCTACTGGCTTGTCGAGATGATCGGCGATCTCTTCTGCTGTTGCTTCATGATCAAGCTTTTGGGTCAGTTCACGCGCTGCACGCAGGTAAATATTTAGCTCTTTAACCACATGGATCGGCAAACGAATGGTGCGCGTTTGATTCATTAGCGCACGCTCAATGGTTTGTCGAATCCACCACGTGGCATAGGTAGAAAAGCGGAACCCTCGCTCAGGATCAAACTTTTCCACCGCCCGAATTAGCCCAAGGTTACCCTCCTCAATCAAGTCAAGCAGCGTAAGCCCCCGATTAAGGTAGCGCCTGGCGATTTTAACAACCAGGCGAAGGTTAGACTCGATCATCCTTGACCGTCCAAGCGGGTCACCTTTACGCGCTAAACGGCCGTAGTAGACCTCTTCTTCCGGCGTTAATAACGGCGAAAAACCAATTTCATTGAGATAGATTTGTGTCGCGTCCAAGCTTTGAGTCGATTGACGCTCATCACGGCTCAACGCTTTTTCAAAGGCGTCCTCCTCCGCGGAGACATCATCAACACTATCCAGCGCCTCTTCAACAGCGTCCAGGTCAACCTCCTGTAGATCCTTCTCCAGCATACTCATGGTAGTATCCCCCGTTATTTCGCCTAACCGCCATTTAGAAAGGTAAAGGTGGCCGCACTCCCTGTGCACTTACACCATTTTTGTTATATGACGCCCTAACTCTAGCTATTCGGGTACCCCAAGCACACCAACTGAAAGGTTCGCTTGGCAATGATTAACGGGACGGCAGATAGTCCAAGGGATTTTGAGGCTGCCCATCACGGCGTACTTCAAAGTGCAGTTTGACACTATCTGCATCGCTATCCCCCATCGTGGCAATCACTTCTCCCGCTTCAACGACATCATTTTCTTTAACGCTTAAGCTATCATTATGCGCGTAAGCACTCAGATACTGATCGTTGTGTTTGAGTAGTATTAAGTTACCGTAACCCCGAACGCCGCTACCTGCATAGACAACGATACCAGGGCCTGCCGCCTTGACAGGTTGCCCCTTTTGACCGTCGATATCAATCCCAGCGGTGATAGAGCCCCCCTGGCCAAACTCTCCGGTTACCTGGCCTGTTGCTGGCCATTGCCAGTTAACATTATCAACAGGTGTAAAGGTGCGAGAGGAGCGGTCAACGCGAGCGGTTTGGCTCGGCTGCTCAGCCTCAGCAGGCGGCGTAGCCGCTGCTGGCTCAGGCTCTGGGGTTGGTTCAGGTTTGGGCTCTGGCTCAGGCGTTGGTTCTGGCTCACTCGCGGGCTCTGGCTGAGACGCCTCAACAGTAGACGTCGCCTCGGTGTTAGCGGCACTTGCGCTATCAGCCACTTGCTGCGCGGCGGCCACCGACGCCTGCTCAGCAGCTTGCTCAGCACGTTCCGCCCGCTCAGCCGTTAAACGCTGATTACGCTCAATCGCACTCTCATCAGGCAGTAACCAATCTAGCTGCTGATCGTTACTTGCCACGGAAGTCGTTTGAGGATTCAGACCTGTTGCAACAGCGCCCGAAGCAGGGCGCTCTGGGGCAGAGGAGCCTGCTGACGGGTTACTTGATGCCGCCGCTCCTGCACGCAACGCAATGGTTTGGCCTGGGTAAATTTGATAAGGCGCATCAATATTGTTGATTTGCGCCAACTGACGATAATCAAGATTGTGCTGCCATGCGATGCCATAAAGGGTATCGCCTGCTTTAACAGTATATTGAGGTGAGTCTGCTACCGCGCGGCGCGCTTCACTTAAATCACGCACTTGTGGGGTGTTTTGCTGCTGATTGGCGCAGCCGCTGACAGCTAACGCCAATACTGACATGATGAAAACCTTACGCATGGAAACCCTACTCCTTTTCAACGTCGCGCGCGTTTCCTATTGATCTATGCCCGGCATAGTGCACTGCGCGACGGTTTAATAACACCACCAATAGTGCGCCAACCACCATTAGTGCCACAACGCCTACCGTTTGTGCAGATGCACCAGACAATACCGCATAGTCACTAGGCAACAGATAACGATGAGCCAACGGGATCATTTGCCCATCAGGGCCAAGCTGATAACGTACCAGCTCTTTCCACGGCCATAACACGGGTAACGAGCCAACAATAAACCCGAGCAAAAGCTGTAGCGTAGAATCATGATGGCGACGCAGAAGCCACGACAGTAGTCGCGAGAATAACGCCAAACCAACAACACATCCCATGCCAAAAAGTATGATAATACCGATATCAAAGCTTCGAATAGCCCCTAAAATGGTGCCATAAAGTCCCATCGTAAGCAGCAAGAAGCTACCAGACACCCCTGGCAACAGCATGGCGCTAATAGCAATACAGCCTGCTACCATGACTACCAGAGCTTCATTACCAATAAGTAACACCAGCGGCATCATACCTGGCAGCGACTTGGCCAACAGCAGCCCTCCGACCATCGGCAATAAGTACCAAAATTTCCAGCCTTTTCCCGCCTTGGCGACAACAAACCCCGACGCGGCCACCAAGCCGAAGAAAAATCCCTCTATCAGCAGCGGCTGCGCTTCCATTAGCCAAAGCGCTATATGAGCCACACTGAAAAGGCTAACCGCAACGCCAAGTAGCAGCGGCACTAAAAAGGCCAAATTCAAATGCTGAGCCAGCGCTAGCCAACCACCACGACGCCAAGCGATGAAGGCGCCGGGACCAAACTGTTTGATGGTATTAATGAGTTCCTCATAAATACCGGTAATAAATGCGATCGTTCCACCTGAAACACCGGGCACCGCATCGGCTGCCCCCATCCCTGCGCCTTTTAAAAACAGCTCTACAAATCGACGCTTCAATCCACCACTCCTTGCAATAGAGGTACAAAGCGTACGGGTTCGAGCCGACGCTTTTCAAAGGCACTACCAATGCGTTTTATTTGGGTGAGCCATTGGCTACCGTCAGGCTCTTCCAATGGAGCAATGAGCACACCATCATGGCTAAGCTGCTCCAATAGAGCTTCTGGCAGCGTTTGAGCACAAGCGGTTAACAAAATCACATCAAAAGGCGCAGCTTCTTGCCACCCCTCACCACCATCAGCTACTGCCAGCGTCGCTGGGGCATCAAGCCGCCAAAGCCGCTCTGCAGCGCGTTGATGTAATGCATAAATGCGTTCGACCGAGTAAAGCATTGGCACCAGCCGGGACAGTATCAGCGTTTGATACCCCGAACCGGTCCCTACTTCAAGCACACGCTTTGGATTAGCCCGCAGCACCAGCTCGGTCATGCGCGCAACCGTCAAGGGTTGCGATAGTGTCTGACCAAAACCGATAGGCAGCGCGGTGTCTTCATACGCACGATGCGCCAGCGCTTCATCAACGAACAAATGCCTTGGCTCAACTGCCATAATATCGAGCACCCGCGCATCCTGAATACCCTGCTGCTCAAGCCGCTCTACCATGCGATCTCGAGTCCGCTGAGAGGTCATGCCTCGTCCGCGCAGCTCGTTGGGCGAAAGCTCAGGCAAAAGCATCCAACCAGTCCTGCACGTCGCTGCGCGCGGGATGGCGCGTTAAGTCAGTTTGTAGTGGCGTAATGGAAACATAACCCGCTTCGATAGCAGAGAAGTCAGTATCTTCACCATCATCGGCGTTAGCCGCCACCGGTGCTATCCAGAAGCGCGTACGACCACGCGGATCTTTTACGGGAACAGGTTTCTCTGCTGGTCCGCGATAGCCTAAGCGGGTCACTCTGACGCCTTTAATTTCTTCCCACGGAACATCTGGCACGTTGACATTCAAGAGGGTGCGGGGTGGCAGTGATAGCTGATCGGCAGCACCGATTAAGCTGGCCGCCACTTTCGCTGCCGTCGCGAAATAGCGCTCACCACACAGCGACATAGCAATGGCAGTCATGCCCAAATTGCGCCCTTCCATGGCAGCCGCCACAGTGCCTGAATAGAGTACGTCATCGCCAAGATTGCTGCCGTGATTAATCCCCGAAATCACCAAGTCAGGACGCTCATCCCAGACGCCGTTCACGCCCAGATAAACACAGTCGGCAGGCGTACCGTCTACGCTATAAAAGCCATTATCTAACGCGGTTAAAGAGAGCGGACGAGAAAGCGTCAGCGAGTTACTGGCGCCGCTGCGGTCTCGATCGGGAGCAACCACACGTAAATTCGCATGGGCGACTAGCGCATCATGAAGTGCCCGCAAGCCCGGTGCATGGACGCCATCGTCATTGGAAAGCAGCAGTCGCCGCATTAACGTCTCCTTTATGGATGCCTAGCAAAGATAAGCGCAGGTTAGGCGCATTAAGCAAAATCCGGATGAGCAATTAACTCACTCACCACCGCCGTGGCAAAACTTCCCCGTGGTAAGGCAAATGAGAGTACCACGGCATTAGGTAATATCTCGATACTAGGCGAAATTAACCTTGCTCGCAGCGCCCGATGGGAGCGTTTCACAGCGCTTTTCACCAATCCCTCGCACAGCATTGGATGGCACGCTAACAACCGTTTTTCGTAGTCAGCCACTTGATACTCAGCGAGTTCCCCGACACCCCACAGGGCACCGGTTGGATGAATATCAAGCGCAGCGGCACGACCGATCAAGTCGTCGTCAACGGCATCAACGGTAAACACGCTGTGTGTGCCATCCAGCATCAGCATATCGCCCGCTAGCGGCTGGCACCACGTTCCATCCGTCAAACGCTCGCTCAGCAACTCGTTAAACAAGAAACTACGCGCGGTGGAAAGCATCATTCCTTGGCGATCATCTCGCTTGCGCCAACCTTTCGCTAGAAGAGCTTCTGCACGCTGTAAATTCCGCCCTTCAGGACCAAAACGCTGGGGTCCGAAATAGTTAGGCACACCGTGGCGACAAAGCGCCTCCCAGCGGTCAAAAAAATTCGGACGTTGAACCGCTTCGCCACTCAGCCGCAACGTAAAGTGGTTCGTGCGATGGACACCGCGTTTGAGTTTTCGGGGATGCCTTGCCTGGGCCAACACCGTAATACCCACTGCCGCTAATGATTCGCTCAAATCACTTGGCGCCTCGCGTCCGGGCAAATGCACGCTTAGCCACTGCCGCGTCACTGCGACACGATCCTTCATCCCGGAGTAGCCCACATCTCGAAGTGTGACACCACACAGGCGGCTGACGCTTTTTACCACATCTAACGTGGTTTGATGGCGCTTTTCAAGACGTAACCACAGGTGCTCACCATGATTTTCAGGCGTAAAGTCCAGCTGCTCGTCGACGACAAAATCTTCTGGCTGAACGCGATAGCAACCTGGACTAGGGGCACCGAACTCGGCATCTAAGCAGCGCTGCCAAGCGGGTAAATTAAGCATTTAACGCCTCTTGGTGTTCAATCAACACCACTGCCTCAGCGGCGATACCCTCGCCTCGTCCGGTAAACCCAAGCCGTTCAGTCGTCGTGGCTTTAACATTGACCTGCCCAAGGCTAATACCTAAATCTTCAGCGATGACAGCGCGCATCGTATCAATATGCGGCGCCATTTTAGGCGCCTGCGCCATTAACGTGGCATCCAGGTTAACCACACAGAAGCCCTCTGTGTGAACCAGTTGAACCACGTGGCGCAATAAATGGCGACTATCTGCGCCAGCCCATGCTGGGTCAGTATCGGGGAAATGCCGCCCGATATCGCCGAGCGCACAGGCACCCAGCAGTGCGTCACTGATAGCATGCAGCAACACATCGCCATCCGAGTGGGCAACAAAACCATGTTCGAAAGGCAGCTTAACGCCACCAATCATCAAATGGTCGCCAACGCCAAATCGGTGCACGTCAAATCCGTGGCCAATTCGCATTAACAACTCCTTTCAGATTCAGAGGATTGGGCTACTTGCGACGCCATGATAGCGGCAGCAAGGGCAAGGTCATCAGGATGAGTGATCTTGAGATTATCACGACGCCCACTAACCAGCTTGGGGGCCTGACCAAGCGCTTCCACAGCCGAGGCTTCATCCGTGACCACACAGTGATTAGCGACAGCGTATTCAAGGGCGCGCCGCAAAAGCGCATAGCGAAAAGCTTGGGGTGTTAACGCGTGCCACAGCCGATCCCGAGGCTCTGTCACGGCGCTTAATTGTTCGGCATTGGCCCGTTTCATGGTGTCAGCAACCGGCATCGCCAAGAGTGCGCCACTTGGGTGCTGCTGAGCAGCGTCATAAAGCGCCAGCAAATCAGATGATGTAATGCAGGGGCGTGCGACGTCATGCACCATCACCATATCGTTGTCTTGCGCTTTTATAGCGTGCAGCGCATTTAAAACGCTATCCATTCGCTCCGCGCCACCCGCCACTCGTTGCCACTGGGGAAATGGCACCCATTCAGGCTCGAACCAATGATCATCACTATCCAAGCACAGCACAAGATGCGCAGTGGGGAAGGCTCGGTGTAGTCGACTAAGTGTATGGGCAAGAATGGGCTTTTCGCCCAGTGGCAGGTACTGCTTAGGCTTATCAGCGCCCATTCGCTTGCCTTGCCCAGCGGCGGGCACGATTAGCCACAACGTGTGACTCATTCGTCTATGTCCTCGCTAGGCGAGCTTGGCTGAGTCACTAGCCCCGCATTGATGCCCACTAGCTCTGCTTCAATGGCAACACCCGGCACCCAAAAGAACTGCTCATCGCTACGCACCATGCCCATGTCGCTACGCGCACGCTCTTCAATCGCATCCAGGCCGGTTTTTAGGTCGGTAACTTCAGCCGCTAACCGAGCATTGCGCTCTCGCATCGGCACATTGGCAGCCTCTTGAACGGCAACGCGCTCCTCTACCAGCTGCAAATCCTCCCAGCCACCATTACCTAGCCAAAGCTGGTATTGGAGAAGCCCCAATACAGCAAGCAGCGCAACCGTTAGCCATTTATGCATCACCGCATCCCTTTGTTTAGGCCTGAACGAGGCGCATTATGCCATCATGGGCTATTTCCAGCGAGTCACGCTTTATATGGCTGGCTTTATAAAGCGATTTTCATTTGAACGGCAATGCGTCGCTCGCCGCCTCACGATAGGCGCTGATATGGGCCCCCTCTTCTTGGCAAAATTGGGCGACTCCAGCCGCTAGGCCTGGGTGTACAAGATAGTGCAGCGAACGTACCCGCTGGGGCGCAAAGCCGCGCACCAGCTTGTGCTCTCCTTGAGTACCGGGGTCGAACAAAGAGAGTCCCTTTTCCAGACAAAATTCAATGCCTTGGTAGTAGCAGGCTTCGAAATGGAGACAGTCGGCAACCACCTCGCTTCCCCAATAGCGGCCGTACAAAGTGCTATCGCCACGAAAATAGAGAGCAGCGGCAACAGGCTGGCCATCCAGCAGCGCCTGAACCAATACAAGCGCCTCAGGCATCGCATGACGTAATCGCTCAAAAAAAACGTCATTTAAGTAAGGAGGACGGCCCCGCTCGTGGTATGTGATCGTATAGCAGCGAAAGAAGTGCGCCATCGCTTCTTGCGTAATTGCCTCGCCCTCTAAACGGCGTAGCGTAAAGCCTTGCTCGGCAACCAAGCGACGCTCACGTTTAATCATTTTGCGACGCTTCGACGTAAGGCTCGCCAGGAAGCCTTCAAAATCACCAAAGGTGCGATCTCGCCATTGGAACTGAACGCCTTCTCGGGCAATTAACGCTGGAAACTGGCGCTGCCAGGCATCCACTTCGTCATCTTGTGCAAACAGGAGGTGCCAACTCGATAACGCTTGCTCTTCACAGTGCGTTTGCCACGCCGCTGCTAATAACCCGCGAACATCCTCCGCGTTGGCATCATCGGCAATTAAAGTACGCGTACCAGGCACCGGGGTAAACGGAATGGCACTTAATGCCTTGGGGTAATAATGGCCGCCTGCTCGCTCCAGTGCATCGGCCCATCCCCAATCAAACACATACTCACCGTAAGAGTGGTGCTTGCGATACATGGGCAACGCGCCCACTAAGCGGCTACCTTGCCATACGCACAGATGGCAAGGCTCCCAGCCGGTCGCCTCGCAGACAGAGCCACTGCTCTCTAAGGCATGCAAAAACGCGTGTCGTAGGAAAGGCTGGTCGCTACTCACCAGTGCGTCCCATTGGACGGCATCCACAGCGTCGATAGCGGGTAGCATAATGCATGACAGTGAGCGCGAAAGCATGATGCCTCCCGAGGCATATCGTTTAAATGGTGAAAGTGTGACCTTACCACCAACCAGACTGTCAGTGCTTTTGTTGATGCTGTCATTTCTATTTAGTGTGAGGTATTCAAGTAGCAGGACAAACGACTATTGTTATTAAGAATTAACCCAAGGAGCTGCCATGAAACGCGATTTAATGCGCCTGTTGCACACTCAGCGTCATGCGTTTGGCCAAGCGCCCTTTCCCTCATTAAGGTTACGACGAGAGCGCTTAGCCCGCCTTGCACGAATGACTAAGCATCACCAGCGGGAGATTATCCAGGCCATTCAAACTGACTTCGGCAAGCGTAGTGAGACAGAAATACGCTTAGCGGAGATTAACGCGGTGCTGCATGCCATTCATCATACACGGCGACACCTCTGGCATTGGATGCGCCCATACGCTGCCAACATGCCATGGCGCTTATGGCCCGCCCGCGCCCGCATCGCTCCTCAGCCACTTGGCGTGGTGGGTATTATGTCGCCCTGGAACTACCCCTGGAGCTTAGCACTGATGCCCGCTATTGATGCTGTCGCAGCGGGTAATAGCGTCATGATCAAGCCCAGCGAGCACGCCCCCAATACCAGCGCCCTGCTGGCTAAGCTAGTACCGCAATACTTTACCGATGAAGAAGTATGCGCTGTTGAAGGCGGCCCAGAAATAGCACAAGCGTTTAGCGCACTACCTTTTGATCATCTGGTGTTCACCGGCTCGACGGCGGTGGGCCGCCAAGTTGCACGTGCCGCTGCCGAGCAGTTAACCCCAGTGACGCTTGAACTAGGTGGTAAATCACCCGCTATCGTGGCGAGTGATGCTGATCTGGATCGTGCGGCCGCCTCAATTATATTTGGCAAGGGAATGAATGCTGGCCAGACCTGCATTGCGCCGGATTATGTGCTCGTAGAAAGCCGCCATCTGGAAGCCCTTATTCAGGCGCTAAGTCGAGCTATCGAACAGCAGCGCCCCAGCGATAAAGAGGCCACGGGCTTTGTCAGCCCCCACCATCAGAAACGCAGTGAACGGCTGATAGCACAAGCGAGAGATCACGGCTGCCGCATCATCGATATCGGGCAACACGCACCAGCGCTCGTTATTGATCCAACCCAAAACCTTGAGCTGATGCAAGAGGAAATTTTTGGCCGTGCACTACCGCTTATCAGCGTTAAAAACATCGACGACGCGATTACCTTTGTGAATACCCGGCCTCACCCACTGGCACTTTATGCCTTCACCGACAATAAGTTGCTGCAAACAACCTTGCGTCACACCACTCGCTCTGGTGCGCTGGTATTTAACGAAACGCTGCTCCATCACGCGGTTCCCGCGCTGCCCTTTGGTGGCGTTGGTGAAAGCGGCATGGGGGCTTATCACGGTCGCCACGGTTTTGAACGATTCAGCCATTTACGAGGTATTTTTTATCAATCAAAACGGGCCTCTAGCACACTGATAAGGCCGCCTTATAAACGCTGGCTATTAAAATTACTCAGGATTGGCTAAAGCTGATGAATAACAGCCTACCATCGGTTTCGAAGCCTCCTTACCCGGAGGCTAAACAAGGCTAGGCAATCGTTTAGCGACGGAGTTTATTCCCCTAGCCGAAGCGAGTGGTGATATTCTTTTAGCCAACGCTTTTTTACCTGGTGCAACGAATTGGGCACCCAACGTTCAAAAAAACATTGCCATGGAGGCTATTGATGGCGCATGACCTGCTTGACCGCTTACGCGAACGCTTAGAAGAATTAAACCGCTCAGAACGCAAAGTTGCCAATGTCATCCTGGAGGACCCAGCAGTAGCCACCAGCTTGAGCATTGCAAGCCTTGCCCAAGCGGCCAGCGTCAGCGAGCCCACGGTCAATCGGTTCTGCCGCAACTTCGGCGCCAAAGGCTACCCCGATTTTAAAATCAAACTTGCCCAAAGCCTCGCAGGCGGAACGCCCTATGTGACGCGCGCTGTCGAGCCTGGCGATACAGCAACGCAGTATACCCATAAGATTTTTGGCGCGACGATTGCCGCCCTGGACGAAGCCCAGCGCGAGGTCGATATGGCCGCTGTTGAGCGCATGGTTGATTATCTTACTCAAGCAAAACAGATCCATTTCTTTGGCTTAGGTGCCTCAGGTGCCGTCGCCCAGGATGCCCAGCACAAATTCTTCCGCTTTAACTTGCCCGTCATGGCCTATGTAGATGTGCTGATGCAGCGCATGGTGGCTGCCGCCTGTCATACCGGTGACGTAGTGGTGATTATCTCGTACACAGGCCGCACCAGAGAACTGGTCGATATCGCACGCGTTGCTCGCGAAGCAGGCGCCGTGGTGCTGGGGATCACCGCCCCGAACTCACCGCTTTCCTTAGAATGTACCTCGACTCTCGAAGTCGCCACCCCCGAGGACACCGACCACTATATGCCCATGACCTCGCGGATGATTCAACTAACGCTGATCGATGCCTTAGCCACTGGGGTTACACTCAGGCGCGGCGAAGACTTCCTACCGCACCTGAAGAAAATCAAAGATAGCCTGCGCGATACCCGCTTTCCTGTGGAAAAGGCAGGTAAGTAATCAGTAAGACAGCTATCGCTGATACGGGCCCTTTAACTGCTGACGGCAGTGGTAACGGTAATTTCTACTTTTAACTCATCAGCAGGCAGCGGCGCGCATACACAGGTGCGTGCCGGTGCATAGCCTTCGGGCACCCAGGCATCCCACACCTCGTTCATTGCAGCAAAATCATTACCGTCTTTAAGGTAGATGGTCGCGCTCAGTAGCTGCTCGCGGCTGGAGCCAATTTCTTTTAGCAAGGCATCGACCCTTGCCAGCATACTCTCGGTTTGCTCCTTAATTCCTTCGTGGCGCGCTTCAGGACCGCTTACCTGACCACACAAATAGGCCACACCTTGATGAATAACGGCACGGCTCATACGGGCTTTTGTATCATGGCGCTGAATTGTCATGGTTCAATCTCCTGGGTAAGACAAAAAAAGCAGTGTAAACCGCCACCGCTTCGTTGCCTATGCCTTCTTAATCAAGCGCGCTCCGTAGGCACGGGGCGATGCTCAAAGACTCGTCGCAAAACAAAGCTGGTGTGGGCTCCGGTGACGCCTTCAATACGGTTGATCACGTGCAGTAAAAGGTGCTGATAATCGTCCATATCACGAACCAGTATCTTGAGCTGAAAATCTGCCGCTTGGCCGGTGATAATCAAACACTCAATCACGTTGGGAATTTTACGAATATGACGTTCGAAGTTATCAAACCGTTCGGGAGTATGTTGATCCATTGAAATGTGCAGCAACACCATCAGTTGATAGCCTAGCTGCCGCGCATCAACATCGGCCCGATATTGGGTAATTAAGCCGTGCTCCTCTAGCGCACGCACCCGGCGCAAGCAAGGTGAAGGGGAAAGCCCAATGCGCTCGGCTAACTCCTGGTTACTAATCCGCCCTTCCTGCTGTAACACATTCAGAATGTGGCGATCAAAACGATCAAGTTCAAGCGGCACGACAGGCATAACAAGCAGCTCCTACCAATAAAAAATAACAATACGACATTTATTGCCAATTATTGGCGATAAAACCATATTTTCGCAATAACCTTTCGCCTTACTTCAAGTAAACTGTATTGACTGTCACAAGCAGTCCCTACACGGTGCCTTACCCAGACACCTGTTAACGCGGCTTACGCCACAAGCGGCCGTCCAACTAACTTACCGCCTTCAGGAAACTCACCATGTCTGCTTTTGATCATCGCAAATACCGCCCTGCTCCGCGTGTTCCCGCCTTCAACCGCCAATGGCCTGACCGCGACCTAACGCAAGCGCCCATTTGGCTAAGTGAAGACCTACGCGATGGCAACCAGGCGCTACTAGAGCCGATGACGGTTGAGCAAAAGCAACGCTTTTGGCAGCAGATTATTAAGGTAGGTATTAAAGAAGTGATGGTGGGCTTTCCCTCAGCTAGCCAACCAGACTACGACTTTGTCCGCTGGCTAATTGAAGAAGACCAAATTCCAGACGATGTCACTATTGCGGTACTCGTGCAGTGCCGTGAACACTTAATCGAGAAAACCTTTGCATCGCTGACGGGCGTCAAGCGCGCCATTATTCACCTGTATAACTCCACTTCGACCATCCAGCGCGAGCGGGTGTTTGAGATGGATCGAGCTGGCATTACCGATATTGCCGTGCAAGGCGCTACCTGGGTGAAGACCTATGCTGCCCAACACCCAAATGCTGACTGGCGTTTCCAATATTCGCCGGAAAGCTTCTCTAGCACTGAAATCGATTTTTCACTGGCCATCTGCGAAGCGGTGATGGATGTCTGGCAGCCAACGCCTGACAACAAATGCATCCTCAACTTGCCCACCACGGTAGAAGTTGCGGGGCCGCATCATCATGCTGACCAGATTGAATACTTTTGCCAGCACATCAGCCGTCGCGATAGCGTGATTATTTCGGTACATACCCACAACGACCGTGGTGGTGCAGTTGCTTCAGCAGAATTGGCACTGTTGGCGGGAGCTGACCGCGTCGAAGGCACGCTACTGGGTAACGGCGAGCGCACCGGCAATATGGACATTGTTACCTTGGCGATGAACCTGTACAGCCAAGGCATCGACCCACAGCTGGATCTTTCCAACCCAGACGAGATCGTTCAGGTGGTGCATGAGTGTACCGGTATTACTATGCACCCGCGCCACCCTTGGGTCGGCGAGATGGTGTATACCGCGTTTTCCGGCAGCCACCAGGATGCTATTCGTAAATCCCTCAAGCATCAAAAACCCGACGAGCCGTGGCAAGTGGCTTACTTACCCATTGACCCGCATGATATTGGCCGCGACTACCAAGCCGTTATCCGGGTGAATAGCCAGTCTGGGAAAGGCGGCATGGCCTTTTTGCTGGAGCGAGACTACGGCATTAATTTACCGCGTTGGATGATGCTGGCCCTTGCCCCTTACGTGCAACAAGAGAGCGAGCGCCGCAACGGCGAGCTTTCCAGTGAAATCATTCGCCAAGTGATGTTTGATAATTTCACTCAAGATGCGCCACTGGCATTGGCCGATTACCGGCTATCAAAAGGCCAGCACGAGGGAATAGAAATAACCCTTTGGCAAGGCGCTGAAACACTGCGCTTGTCAGGTACCGGCAACGGCGCCATGTCATCCTTCACTGATGCCTGGAAGAAGCATTCAGGCAGCAATGTAGCCATTATTGACTACAGTGAGCACTCCTTGGGTGGCGACAGCGAAGCCAATGCGATTGCCTTTGTGCAGCTGAATATTGATGGACAACGACTTTGCGCTGTGGCCGAAGACAGTGACACCGTTAGCGCATCACTGAAGGCGCTGCTGTCAGGCATTAATATGGCGCAGGCCACCAAGCAGCATCAGCAGAAAGACGCTGCTATTGAGGCCTAAGCGCTTACTCAGCACACTCGATACATGTCAGCACTAGCGGGTCCCAGGTGAGGCGTTTGGCACCAATCCATTCGCCACACTCGATGCACTCGCCAAAGTTCTCTTGCTCAATACGCTGCAAGGCGCCGCTGATACGCTTAAGCGTCATTTGGCGGCGCTGCTCTTCTGCCTTTGCCATGGCTTGGCCCTGCAGCGCATCCATACGTGACAGCCGCCCTACCGACGTTTGATCAAGCACCACCGTCTCTCTTGAAGACGCGCTTTCAATGCTCTCCTCTCGTAAAGAAACCTCTAGCGCTAACAGCTTTTGGTGTATCGCGGCAGTGTCTACCTCAGGGTGGTTCATCTGCGCCTCCTAGTGACCTCAGCGCAGAATCAGCACCGGCAAATGGGCATTGCGTAGCATGGCGGTCGTCGTACTGCCCACTAACAAGTGACGAATACGCGAATGGCCATAGGCACCCATGACCAACAGGTCAATACCGTGCTCCTGCTTGTAAGCGCGCAAGGTTTCTTCCACTTCGCCAGCGCGAATTGCGCCTTCAGCGTGGTGGCCGGCAGACTCAAGAACACCAATTGCCCACTCAAGCTGTGATCGGTTTTCTGCCGTCTCAGCGCCCACGATCACTACATGGCAGGCAGCACCTTCAAAGAGCGGGCTTTTGGCCAGCATCTCAATGCCTTTGCGAGCCGTTTTGCTGCCATCAAACGCCATCATCACGTTTTTCGGCTGCGTAAACTGCTTAGGCGCCATCAATAGTGGGCGATGCATCTCACGCACAACGCGTTCAAGGTTAGAGCCTAAATGGCCACTGGCTTGATGCGCAGTTTCGCCACGCTTGCCTAACACCAGTAAGCGCATCTCCTTTTCGTTCTCAACCAAGGTCTCTACCAACGTACCGTTACGCTGAAGGCAGAGTGGATCAGCAATACCAGCTTCGATTGCGCGTGCTTTTGCCGCATCGAGCATATAGCGCCCCTGCTCACGGGCAACTTTCGCGCGCTGTTCTTCAATATCAGAAAGCTTTTCAAGCAGATGCTCTCGGGTCCCTAAACCTAAGTGACCGGTTAGGTCAGGCTCTGCCACCAGGGAGTGGTTATCCAGGGTATGAATAAAGCTTAATGGCGCACCAAGTGCCTTGGCGGCCCAGACAGCATAATCACAGATACTTTCTGAATATTGAGATCCATCAATAGCGGCGAACACGCGATCAGACATAGAAGCGACTCCTTGAGCGGGTGCGTTAAGATTTTTATTATTCTCACTCTTTTTTACACGAACTTATTGACCAGCGACACCTTAACGCGTTCTTTGTATTCATCCCTATCGTTATGGGGTGGATGGTACACTTAGCAGCCTATCAACGCGGCCAGTTAAAGGAGTTACGATGGGGCATGGTATCGCGAGCATGCTACTGGTAGCACTTGGCGGCGCATTGGGCGGCATGGGTCGCTATGCCGTTTCTAACCTTATGGCCCACCTGCTGGGCAAAGCCTTCCCCTGGGGTACCTTACTGGTGAATGCCAGCGGTGCGTTTATAGCGGGCGGACTTCTTGGTTACTACGGCGTGCCAACCACACAGCCGCTGTGGCTATTTAGTGTTGCAGGCTTGCTAGGTGGCTACACCACCGTTTCTTCATTTAGCTTACAAACTATTGAGCTGTGGCAAAGCGGCCAAGCGCTGCGTGCCGCCTTAAATATTGCTGCTACCTTGGTGCTCGGCATGGTGATGGCCATGCTCGGTTGGCTGTTGGCTAAGGGGTTGTTGCTATGAACTGGCGAGCTTACCTAGCCGTCGGGATTGGTAGCGGGCTTGGCAGTGCACTTCGCTACGGGGTATCTCTCGTGTCTTTGGCGGCATTTGGTGGCTATTTCCCCTGGGGCACGCTGTTGGTTAACGTGCTGGGTTCTGGGATCATCGGTTGGATTGCCGCTACCGCCTCACGTTTCCCTAACGGCAAGCTTGCGCACTGGCAGCCGCTGTTAGTGGCCGGTTTTTGTGGCGGCTTTACCACGTTTTCACTCTTTAGCCTGGAAACATTGCACCTTATTCAACAGGGGCTTTCTGGGCTAGCGCTGCTTTATGTACTTATCAGCCTACCGCTTTGGTTACTGGCGGCCTGGCTAGGAGAACGCATAGCGCTTTCTCGTCTATAACCATAGGTATTTTATGCGCGAGCAGTTAGAGCGACAGCAGTCCTGGTTTTACCTAGGGTTTATCTGCTTAGGGCTTACATTAGGTCTGATAGCTCCCTTACTAGCGTCATCACTTGAACAGCTGCTATGGCCGCTCCTCGGTATACTGCTCTACGCCACTTTTACTCAAATACCGCTATTACATATCAAGCAAAGCGTTACCGATAAACGCTTTATGGCAGCGCTGCTGATTGGCAACTTCATTATCATTCCTGCGCTACTGGGAGTGTTGGTGCTAGGTCTTTTAGTAGTGGGGCGACCACTTCCCCCACCGGTAATGGCGGGTGTTTTACTAGTGCTACTGATGCCCTGCACAGACTGGTTTATTACTTTCACGCACTTAGGCAAAGGCGATGCCGCCCGCGCTGTTGCGGCAACACCACTGCTGCTGCTCATCCAAATGGTCGCACTGCCCGTTTATCTGTGGCTATTTTTAGGCGGCGAGTGGTTTCAGTTAACCTTTTCTACCAACCTTCTCAGCGCATTTGCTGGCTTAATTATGCTTCCTTTGGGATTGGCATGGCTGACGGAGTTTGCTGCCCAGCGCTACCATGTCATTAACCAAGCCTCTGGGTATCTTGGCTATCTACCAATACCGCTACTTGCGCTGGTAGTGCTAGTCATTGCCGCGTCGCAGGTGAATAGCGTGCTAGGGCTTAGCCATGTGCTGTGGCAGGTTGTGTTTATCTTTATCGGCTTTTTAGTCATCGCTGGGTTGTTGGGTAAAGCGTTAGGCAGTCTATTCAAACTACCGCTTACCAGCGCCCGAACACTTGCCTTTAGTTTTGGCACGCGCAATTCGTTTGTCATGCTGCCCATTGCGCTTACCCTGCCCAATGGCTGGCAAGCCGCGGTAGTCGTTATTGTTTTTCAATCGCTAGTGGAGTTATTTGGCATGATAGCGTTGATACGCTGGGTGCCCGGCAAGCTAATTCCGAGCCAGCTATAAAAAACGCCGGCCCCTTAGCGTGGTGACCGGCGTTAAAGCGTACGTATTGATTAACGCAATATCAGTACCGGAATTCGGCTACCGCGTAACATCGCTGTGGTGGTACTGCCGACCAGCAAGTGGCGAATACGCGAGTGGCCATAAGCGCCCATCACTAGAAGGTCGATCGCATGCTCCTGCTCGTACGCTTGCAAGGTGTCGTCTACCTCACCGGAACGGATGGCGCCTTCGGCTTGGTGGCCGGCATCGCGTAGCGTCGTCAACGCCCAATCAAGCTCGCTGCGATGCTCGGCGGTTTCAGCACCCACAATCAGCACATGGCATTCGGCACCGGTAAATAACGGCGAACGCGCCAGCATTTCCACCCCTTTACGGGCAGTTTTGCTACCGTCAAACGCAATCAGTACCTTTTCAGGTTGCTTAAAGGCTTTGGGCACCATGAGCATTGGGCGATGCATTTCACGCACCACACGCTCAAGGTTAGAACCTAGGTGGCCGCTGGCGTGGTGAGCGGTTTCACCACGCTTGCCTACCACCAACAAACGTATGTCTTTCTCTAGCTCTACCAAGGTTTCGACCAGCGTGCCGTTAAGCTGGCGAATAATGGGATCAGCGACTCCATCTTCTACTGCCCGTGCCTTGGCAGCTTCCAGCATCAGCTTGCCTTGTTCACGGTTTACCTTAGCGCGCTGTTCATCAAGCTCAGAAAGCTCTTTCATCAAGCGCTCGCGGGCACCAAATCTTAGGTTACCCGACAAATTTTGCTCTGCTGGCACATCAGAATGATTATCCACCACATGCACAAAGCTAAGCGGCGCATTTAATGCCAAGCTTGCCCAAGCGGCGTAGTCACAGACGCTTTCTGCATACTGGGAGCCATCAATCGCGGCGAGTACGTGTTCAGTCATATCGCTCTCCTTGCGGTGGTTAGTGGCCGCCCATTAGCTTTTCAACTGCTTCAGGGTCGTTGTGTACCGCGTAACGATCTACCACGGTGGCACTGGCTTCACTCAAGCCCACCAGCTCCACCTCAGTACCTTCACGACGGAACTTAATCACCACGCGGTCCAGGGCCTGAACAGCGGTAATATCCCAGAAGTGGGCACGGGAAAGGTTGATGGTGACCTTATCGATGCTCTCTTTAAGATCGAAGGCCGCAATAAAACGCTCAGAAGAGGCAAAGAACACTTGGCCAACTACTTGGTATTCACGCTCTTTACCGGGTTCTACTTCTTTCGAGCCGATATACAGGATGTTGCCGACTTTATTAGCAAAGAACATCGCCGCCAGCAGTACACCGACAAAGACACCAATCGCTAAATTGTGCGTCCCAACAGTCACCGCTACTGTGGCTAGCATAACGATATTGGTACTCACCGGATGTTTTTTAAGGTCGCGAATCGACTCCCAGCTAAAGGTGCCTATCGATACCATAATCATCACCGCTACCAGCGCTGCCATAGGAATCTGCGAGACCCAATCCGCGAGGAAGACCACCATCAACAACAGAACAACACCAGCGATAAGCGTTGAGAGTCGAGTCCGGCCACCGGATTTTATGTTGATGACTGACTGACCAATCATTGCACAGCCTGCCATACCGCCCAGTAAACCCGATCCGATATTAGCGATACCCTGACCTTTACACTCACGGTTTTTATCGCTGGGTGTATCCGTTAAGTCATCAACAATGGTGGCTGTCATCATAGATTCAAGAAGGCCCACCACCGCCAGCATGATGGCGTAGGGAAAGATGATCATTAGCGTTTCTAAATTAAGTGGCACGCTAGGCCATAAGAACATTGGCAGTGTATCGGGCAGTTCGCCCATATCACCTACCGTGCGTATATCCATGCCGCTTACCATATACACCCCGGTAAGCACCACGATGCATACCAGAGGAGAAGGGACCGACTTTCCAATCGCCGGCAAGTACGGGAAGAGATAGATAATGCCTAAGCCTGCTAGCGTCATGGCATACACATGCCACGTCACATTAGTTAACTCAGGCAGTTGCGCCATGAAGATTAATATCGCTAGGGCATTCACGAACCCGGTGACCACCGAACGGGATACAAAACGCATCAGCTCTGCAAGTTTTAAGTAGCCTGCGATAATCTGTAATACCCCAGTCAATAGCGTGGCCGCTAGTAAGTACTCCAGGCCATGTTCGCGAACTAAGGTAACCATCAGTAGCGCCATCGCACCGGTAGCTGCTGAAATCATACCCGGGCGACCACCAGTAAAGGCGATCACTACCGCGATACAAAACGAGGCGTATAGGCCCACTTTGGGGTCAACGCCCGCAATAATCGAAAATGCAATCGCTTCAGGAATTAGCGCTAGGGCAACAACGATGCCTGAGAGCGTGTCGCCTTTGATGTTAGAGAACCACTCTTGCTTACTGAAAAGTGCCATTCAGGGAGTCCATAGTTGAAGGTGAAACACTACGCACTACCGCCACACCGAGGTGAAACGAGAACGCGCAATTAAGCGAATAGGTTGTCAAAACAGTGCTGCATCACGAAGATACGGGGCAGCATCAATAGCCAATGAACGGCCATAGGATGCACAAGCGCCGACATAACGCGATAGGCGTCATGGCGCTTATATAAAGGAGGGAGTTACTTAGGGCGGAGTCATCAGCCCAGAAAAGATGTGAGTAAATGCAGTCATAAGTAATATTCTGTACGGTTGCAATAAGCAAGGTGCGACAAAGCGCAGCATTCTAACAGCATCACAGCCGCATTGCATCTCACGCCACTCTGGTAGCTCACACTGTGATACGCGCTGATACGCCCCCACCTCTACTTAGGCAGGGTGACCTCGCGACTGATTGTGGCGTACCATTGCGCCACCAGAAACAATGACAATTGCCAACGTTTTATGTTGAAGCGGCACACATAGTCACGTGCCGAATATGCCCGCCAAAGAGGAGAAATAGATGATGAGTCAGTCAATTGCGGTGATTAAAGGCGACGGTATCGGCCCCGAAATTATGGATGCCACCCTGCGCGTACTTGATGCGCTGGAGTGCGGCCTGAATTATGAGTTTATCGATGCTGGCCTGGCGGCGCTTGAAAAACACGGTACGCTGATTCCTCAAGAATCGCTTGATGCCATCGAGAAGTACGGTATTGCCCTGAAAGGCCCGCTGACCACCCCTATTGGCAAAGGTTTCTCCTCCATCAACGTGCAGTTGCGTCGTCATTTTGACTTATACGCCAACGTGCGCCCTGCGATTAGCTTCCCCGGCACGCGTTCGCGTTACAACGATATCGATATGATTACCGTGAGGGAAAACACCGAAGGGGCCTACCTCTCTGATGGCCAAGAGATGATTGACGATGGCAATACCGGCATCTCAGTCATCAAGGTAACCCGCCAGGGTTCCGAACGCATTGTGCGCTATGCGTTTGAGCTAGCAAAAAATAACGGCCGTAAAAAAGTCACCGCTGTACATAAAGCTAACATCATTAAAACCAGCTCTGGCCTGTTTTTGGATGTCGCTAGGGAAGTCGCCAAAGAGTATCCCGAGATCGAATTCCAGGAAATGATTGTAGATAACGCCTGCATGCAGCTAGTGATGAATCCGCACCAGTTCGATGTCGTTGTCACCACCAACCTGTTTGGCGATATTCTTTCTGACCTATGTGCTGGACTAGTGGGCGGATTAGGCTTGGCGCCCGGTGCTAATATCGGCGAAAAGGCTGCTATTTTTGAAGCAGTTCACGGTTCAGCACCGGATATTGCCGGACAAAAAATCGCCAACCCTTGCGCCCTGCTGTTAGCAGCCGCCCAAATGCTTGATCACTTAGGCATGAACGAAAAAGGCGACGCGATTCGTCACGGAATTCGCGCGGTGCTGGAGACACGCCGCGATATGGTGACACCCGACATGGGCGGCACCGGCACAACCGATACATTTGCCCAAGCGCTCGTAGAGCACTTAACCGCTTAACTGTTTAGGTGCTTTTCCCGTCACCGCAACGCATTTTACGCGGTGATGGGATCCTTGAGCTTTAAGTCTGACTTTTCTTAGCTTAGGGAAGCTCACATTGCCTATCTCCTCACAGCAAGCTGCCGAACACTTCAGCCATATGCGACCTCGCCTGCTTGCATTTGCACGCTTGCAGCTTAGAGAGAGTGCTGCCGCTGAAGATGCCGTTCGGGAAACGTTGCTCACCGCGTTTGAAAAAACCAGTTCATTTGAAGGGCGCTCAGAATTTGAAACCTGGGTATTTGGCATCTTGAAATTTAAGATACTTGACCATCTGCGCCAGCAGAAAAAACAGGGGCGCTGGCAGCCGCTAAATGACTCAATCGACGAGGACACGTTAGACCGGCTATTCAAATCAAATGGGCATTGGCAGGCCAGCGCCCGCCCGCACGACTGGGGAGAACCTGAGCATATTTTAGAGAACCAGCGCTTCTGGCAAGTGTTCGATGCCTGTTTAATAGCGCTACCCGACAGTATCGCGCGCGTATTTACCTTACGAGAGCTGATGGGATTATCGACACAGGATATTTGTAAGGAACTCGACATAACAGAAACTAACTGCTGGGTTATCTTACACCGAGCACGGTTAAGGTTAAGAGCGTGCTTGGATAACGGCTGGACTCAGTAGGAGCCAATAAAGATGCTAATGTGCCGTGAAGCAACACGTTTGATGTCACTTAAGCAAGATAGAGCACTCACTTTTCGCGAACGTACTGCACTACGCATACATCTCTCTATGTGCAGCGCCTGCCGCGCCTGTAGCCGACAATTTGACCTGCTTCACAAAATTGGTGAGCACCACCCTGCTGTACCAAAAAAATCGACAGAAAGCGGTGGTCGTTATGAGCCTCGCTAGTGCTTTTCCCATCAAAGGAACAGCACTAGCTAGCCTATTTTTTAGCCCGTTATTATTTACAACCGCTAGCGGGCAAGAGATACGCTTTACACCTAACCAAATCATGACCTGGCCTACCCGAAGCTTCGAAGGCGAAACACGCTATTCCATTGTTGAGAAATCAGGCCAACGAGTGCTTGAAGCCAATGCTCAGGGCCAGGCCTCTGCACGCTACCTGGAACGCGATATTAATTTAAATGAAACGCCCTATCTTCACTGGTGCTGGCAAGTAGACTCAATCTATCCGGGCGTTGATGAGACAGCGAAAGCGGGCGATGACTATCCAGCACGGGTTTACGTGGCTCGCAAGACAGGGATTCTTCCCTGGCAGGTCGAATCGGTTAACTATGTCTGGTCCTCTACCCAACCTCAGGGTGCCTCGTGGCCAAATGCCTTTACTGACCGAGCACAACTGATGGCGTTGCAAAGTGGCAATAGCGCAGTTGGGGAATGGGTGGCAGAAGTACGCGATGTCCGTGCTGACTACCAAGCTCTTTTTGGCAGTGCTCCTAGCCAAGTCAACGGTATCGCCTTAATGAGTGATGGTGATAATACAGGCGGCAACGCCACCGCGTGGTTTACCCAACTAGGCTTTTCTAGCCTTAGCACTCCCCCTACATGTCCCCAATAGTCAAACAAGGCTAGCATACCATTTATTTATACAAAACCATTACAAACAGAGTGCCTTTTATTAAGATCTGATCTACTATCACCCTATTCTCGGTGACAACAGACTAGATTTAAGGGACTACCAATGCTCGCATATTTCGCTTCTGACGCCTTACGTAGCGCCCTAACCCAACATACTGCGTGTATCTATTTTTCATCGGAAGGCATTATCCAAGAGGCTAGTGAGTCGTTTTTAGCCTCTATGGGGTACTTATTAGCTGACATTAAGGGGCAGCATCACCGTATTTTTTGTTTTCCTGAAGAAACGTCTAACCGTCAATATGATGATTTTTGGAAATCACTTGCAGCAGGTGTAAGCCAGCAGGGGCGTTTTCGGCGCATGAATGCACTTGGCGAAGAGGTATGGCTTGAGGCTACCTATTTACCGATCAAGAACCGTCGTGGCAACGTTGTACAGATTTTAAAAGTAGCCACTGACGTGACCAAAGAGCACCAAAACGCCGCTAGCGAACGTTTCATTCTTCAAGCCCTAAATAGCTCAATGGCAGTCATTGAATTCACAACTGACGGCTTTATTCTGGATGCCAATACTAATTTTGAACAAGTAATGGGTTATCCTCTGCACAAACTTCGTGGCGAACATCATCGACTGTTCTGCGATAACGATTTTTACCGAGAACACTCAGATTTCTGGCAACGCTTAAGCCAAGGGGAGTATAAGCAGGGTAAGTTCTTACGCCTAAATGCCAAAGGAGGCGCCGTTTGGCTGGAAGCTACTTATAACCCTATCTTTGATGACGAGGGTAAGGTGGTAAAGGTCGTTAAGTTTGCTACCGATATTACTCAAGCAATGCTGGCAACTGAAGCTGCTAAAGCCACAGTAAGCAGCGCCCAAGCATCGTCTAGCCAAACCGAGCGAATTGCTCAAAATGGGTTAACCCACTTGCAAACGGTGCTTTCCGACTCACAACATGCCGCCCATACGCTCAACGAAGCACAGCAACTAATCACTGCACTAAACCAACAAGCGGAACAGATTAACAAAATCACTGCATCAATCGCGCAAATTGCCAGCCAAACAAACTTGCTTTCATTAAATGCCGCGGTGGAAGCAGCAAGAGCAGGTGAACAGGGCCGTGGATTTGCTGTAGTAGCAAATGAGGTACGCCAATTAGCCAAAGGATCAAGTGAAGCGGTGAGCGAAATCACTCGAGTCCTAAAAGAAAATAATGCACTTGTCGCCCGCACCACCCAGGCAATGCAGCAAGTGGTCAAGCAAGGTGAAAGCAGTCAAACGAGTGTTAAAGAAATAGAGTCAATTGTGAGCGAAATTTTGCAAGGCGCGCAGAGTGTTTCTCACTCTATCGAACGACTCTCTCTTTAGCACCTTGATAAGAAAAAACTCGCCATGTTTATGGCGAGTTTTTTAGTCTTAAAACGAGGTAGCGTTAACTTATTAGCGCAATTTCGTTTTACGCAGGTACGGCAGAACAGCGTCAAATTCACCGAACTTCTGCTTAGCATCTTCATCAGACACGCTCGGCGGAATAATAACGTCCTGACCAACTGTCCAGTCAGCAGGCGTTGCAACGCCATGTTTTGCCGTGGCTTGCAGTGCATCCAGCGCACGCAGAATTTCTGCGAAATTACGGCCAACCGTCATCGGGTAGGTCATCGATAGCTTCAACTGCTTATCCGGCCCGATAATGAACACCGAGCGTACCGTTGCGCTATCGGCGGGGGTGCGGCCATCTGGCAGATAAGCATCTTCTGGCAGCATATCGAACAGTTTGGAAACCTTTAGGCCTTCATCGGCAATAATGGGGAAGCCAACCTTATTGCCGCAAACTTTCTCGATATCGCTTGCCCAGCGTTTGTGGTCTTCAACGCCATCCACAGAGACGCCAATAACTTTGGTGCCGCGCTTTTCCCATTCGGGGCTCAGCGTTGCCACTGCGCCGAACTCTGTAGTGCAGACCGGGGTGAAATCTTTAGGGTGAGAAAAGAGGATCGCCCAGCTATCACCGATCCAGTCGTGGAAATGAATCGGGCCTTGGCTAGTTTCTGCTTCGAAATCAGGCACTACCGCATTGATACGTAATGACATCGTTCCTCCTCATTAGGGTCAAGTGACCTTAATACCTTATATGACTTTCAACGCCTTCACTATAGAACGTTTCGCGCTATAGCAGTGAAACATTTGCTATGCTCAATCCAGCGACGTGGCGTCTTTCTCTTCCCGCTTGATGCGCTTTACCCAGCGCTGTTTTGCATAGTGGCGCAAGTTCGCCACACTGTCGGTTTCATCGACAATATCTTGACCTAATATCGTCTCAATGATGTCTTCTAGGGTGATAAGGCCCACAAAGGTGCCGTGTTCATCATAAACCACCCGCATGTGCAGGTGATCCTTCAACATTGATGTAAACACCTGCTCGACATTGTTCGATACTTCGACACTACCAATTGGGTGCATCAGCTCGCGCATGGTTTTGGCATCATCGGCGTGATACATATCGGCCTTGTGCACATAACCAAATGCCTGCTCACCGTTATCCATCACAGGGAAACGCGTGAATGGCATTTTGCCATACTGCTCGTCAAACTCCTTGACCATCATGTTAGGCAATACCGTTTCACAGACAGTACGGGGCGTCATCGCTTTATTGACCGCAATTTCATGCAAATTCAGCATGTTAATAATGGTGCGTGACTCATCCGCATCCAACACTTGCTCTTCTAAACCTACCCGCGCCAACACTTTAATTTCATCGCGCAAGTCAACATCATGCTCCGACTTTCCTAAGCGGCGCGTAATCTGTTCAGACATCCAGATAAACGGCAGCAACCCAATGATCATTGGGTTCAGTAACCGTGGCAACATCGGTGATAGACCTCGCCAATAGGTAGCACCAATCGTTTTGGGAATGATTTCAGAAAGAATTAAAATCAGCATGGTCATGACGGCAGACACAATGGCAATAGAGGCTTCGCCAAACACGACCGCGGCCTGCGCCCCCACTGCCGTTGCACCGACAGTATGCGCAATGGTGTTAAGCGTTAAGATCGCGGCCAACGGCCGATCAATATTGGTTTTTAGCTTCGTCAGCGCTACATGAAGCTTGGGATTATCTTCTTTTTGCTTGGCGATATAGCTCGGCGTAATAGACAGCAACGCTGCTTCAAGGATAGAGCACAGAAAAGAGAACGCGATTGAAAGGGTAGCAATCGTGATAAGAAGGAACATGGGAGCTCATAGTGATGGATGATGCATCGTATATAAGGCCACGACTGCTTGGTGTCAATGCATAAACACATGTTTATTCTCTTACAGCCAGCAAACAATATTTATCACCACTGCCACTCACTTCTCGCCACTGCATCGTGGGCATGTAAACTTTCTGCGTGAACTACCTTTAGCTGGAACCCTGAAATATCAGCCATCTTTCTAAGCGCTCCATCCAGACGTTTGGCGGCATCTTCACAGAACATCAGATTCTGACCATTGGCGAGCGCAAATGCCTGCTCATCAATACGTTTAACAGCTGTCTGTAACGCTGTCCCCAGGGCGTTCTCAATACGCTCAATAAGGTCAGCAAGCGGTATGTCATCGTTTCCTGCCAGCCGTATGGAACAGTGGGCAACACTGCGCTGACTATGTGGAGTGGCGAGTACCCCTTCCTCGCTGCCTAGCCACGCGAGTACGGCCTGCTTGGTTAAGGGAATCTCTTCAAAATCTTCCGCAAACGCTTGCTGAATTAGCTGTCTTGCTAATGCCGCTGAGCAGGGGCAAGTTGAGGAGTAACCAACGGATACGTCTAGCTCCACCTTGAAACCTGACGGTGTGAGCTGGCTGTGCAGTGTAAACGGATAGCCTTTCCAACCTGACAAAGGGCTGATCAGCGCGTCACGTTTAAGTAATGCCTCCCCACTGAACGTTAGGTAAGCGTTTTCTGATAATGCGTGGTGACTCTCCAAAAAAGCCGCAAGAACACGATGAAGTAACGTGGGCGTTAGCGCCTGGTGCTCTAATGCATCCAATGCGGTATACAGCCGTGACATGTGGATACCGCGAGCACCGGCTTCTTCAAGGCTAACGCCCGCTGACACATTAGCGTTTACTTGGCTCCCCGCCAGCCTTACTGGCAGCGCCACGCCTTCCATACCAACCCAGGAAAGCGTGCCCGGTAAACGGGCAGGTTGTTGGGCAATATCGGGTAAAGTAAAAGCCGTCATTAAATTGCCTCGTTCGTTGATGAGTTAAAGGGTGTGAAATAACGATAAAGCTGCGCCACAGTGGCAGGCGCGACATTTTGAGTAATGAAGACAAACCGAGAAATGCGGTCATTAACACACTGCATCGGCAGAGGCGTCGGCGGGTGGAAAATGTGCTGGACGCCGTGCAGCGCGAGCGGTTCATCACGGTCGGTAAGGTGCACAATCGCTTTAATGCGTAGCATTTTCTCGCCCATCAACGACATCAATAGATCCAGCCAGTTTTCCAAAGCGTCTGGGGTAATTAATTCCTCAACGCAAAAACAAAACGCATTGATATTCTCCCCATGGCGAGTCAACGTTGGCTGGCTAGTGGGCTGCACAAAAGCAGCGTTACTGTCGCCCTGCTGCTCCCCCTCGTGCTTAACATCTTCAGCATGGATAACGCTGTAACGTGCTGACTTCAGCCACTGCTCCACCTGGTGTCGTTGAGAATCCCGACGAAAAAGCCCTGCGCCTACCAACAATTCAGGCGAAAGATTACCGTTCACCACCTGCCACTGCTCTGCGGCGGGATTGATAGACGCCAGTTGGTTAGCCAGTGGCGCTAAGCAAACTTCGTCGACCAGGTCAGTTTTGGTGATGAGTAATCGGTCAGCTATCGCAATCTGGCGCTGTGACTCACGATGCGCCTGCAACGTTGCCTCACCGTTCGCGGCATCAACACAGCACACCACGCTATCCAACTGGAAACGGTGGGCAAGCCAATGATCGGTCATTAACAGCTGTAAAATAGGGGCGGGATCGGCCAGTCCCGTGGTTTCAATCACAACACGGGAAGGTGCTGGTTTTCCCTCTGCCAACAGCGAATCAATAGCCTGCTTTAGCGTACGGCTTAAGTCTCCCCTCAATGTGCAGCACAAACAGCCGCTGCTCATCTCCACCACCGCTTGCTCATCACTCTGGGTAATCAGTTGATGATCTAGTCCAATATCACCAAACTCATTAATTACGATCAGCGTGTTTTGCATTGACGCTTGGCGTACCCAGCTATTGAGTAACGTTGTCTTACCGCTCCCTAAAAATCCGGTCAGTACGTTAACCGGTGTCAGCGTGGAGAACTGCATCACTCCCCCCGTGCCTTGCGGAAATGGTGCTCTTTACGCTCCTGGCGCTCCTTTGCCTCAATGCAAAGCTTTGCCGTGGGACGAAAAAGTAGCCGTTGAAGACCAATTGGCTCGCCAGTTTCTTCACAGAAGCCGTATTCGCCATTTTCGATGCGCTGTAAGGCTGCATCGATATTAGTGATCAACCGACTTTCGCGATCTGCTTGGCGAAGTGACAACCGCAGCTCCTCCTCAAACGAGGCCTGGTCAGCCTCGTCGCTATCCCTCTCATGAGAGGCGATAGCCGTTTTCACCTCGCTTAAATGCGCTTCAAGTTCCGCTCGCTCGTTTAAAAGCCGCCGACGAAAAAAAGCAAGCTGCGCGGCATTCATGTACTCGTCCTCTGATGAGGCCAACAGCAGAGCCTCCTCAGCTTTTTTTGCATCTGGGAATTCAGCGCCACTGTCTGTTCTGGCAGTTACTGACTGAGTGATATCGGGTTGCAATGGTTAGACTCCTTTTGATAAAAACGTTATAACATAACAAATAAAGCTCTGCGACCTAACCTTTCTCAATGCTAATGCACTGCTAAACGTAACAGGAGACCTACATGCCCACTCCACACTCTCATCAAGCAGTCTCTTGGCGACTACCACAACACGCCGCACTGGATACCGACATCAGCGTGCTTCCGCGTATATTTGAAGAGCAGATTAACATCGCTATTCTGCACCGCGCTCTGCCCGCCGATGTGGCGCTTAGCGCAAACGCACAGAGCCAGACATCGCGCGACTGGCAGTACGCATGGCTTGGCAGCCCGACAGATGACTTTAAAAATGACTTGCGTCGCAAGCTACCAGAGCCCTCAGCAGGAGATGCGCTGGTTGACGATATCGCAACCGCTGCTGAAGCCATCGCATTCCTGTTTGATACCGATACCGTGGGCATTCGTCTACGCTTATTAACAGCGGCGATGTGCCCACGTTTTCACTGCGACAACTTGCCGGTACGTTTAGTGACCACCTATGTCGGCCCGGGTAGCGAATGGTTACCTGAAAATGCGCTTAATCGCGCGGGGCTGGGTGCGCCAACACCTGATCGCCCAGAGATTATCAGCGACCCAAGCGCCATTCAGCGGTTGCATGCCGGTGATATCGCGTTGCTAAAAGGCAGCGGTTGGGTGGGCTGTGAAGAGCATGGCTTAGTGCACCGCAGCCCCTCTTTGGAGGCAGGTCAAAAGCGGCTATTGCTAACGATAGACCCCGCTTGATCGACTTACCCCTGTCACTAATTCGTCACTCCCCCCTGATAGGATTTATCGAATTAAATCGCTTACGGGAATGGTCATGGATAACAAACTACTGCTGGCAGGTGTAATAAGCATCTCGATGTTAACGTCGACGGCGTATGCTGAGTCATTAGGCAATCTAGCCTTTTCTGACACAACGCCCTATACCTCAGACATGACCCTAAAAGATGATTTCACCATTGCCGGTGATGACGATTTAATGGCGATGGATGCCATTAACAGCAACGGTTATGCCAACGCCATTATCGAAATACCCACAGGCACGTCTGCCAAATGGGAAGTTAGCAAAGAGGACCCGAACGCGGTTTATTGGGAGTATAAAGACGGCGAGCCGCGCATTGTAAATTACCTGGGTTATCCAGGCAATTATGGCGCCATTCCGGGTACTGCCCTGCCCAAAGAACTAGGCGGTGACGGTGACCCACTCGATGTCATCGTCTTAGGCCAAGCGTTACCGCGCGGTGAAGTCGTTGATGTACGTGTTATTGGCGTTTTAAAAATGTTAGACGACGGCGAGCAAGACGACAAACTGGTGGCAGTACTTACCCAGGATTCACCGTTTGCCCATATTGAAAGCATGCAGCAACTCGATAGTGAGTTCCCTGGTGTTAGCCAGATTGTTGATATCTGGTTCGCGAATTACAAAGGCCCTGACGGTGGTATGGAAGGTCTTGGGTTTGAAGACGCCGAGTCAGCGTTAGCCGTACTAGCAGCAGCTGCTGAGAATTTTTCAGCCACGCAATAATCTGATTGAATCAAACCGCCGTATTTTAAACTGTTTAAACATCACTGTTCTATTGATAGAGCAGTGATGTTCTATGCCTTTTTTCCCCATGCTTAACGTTATTGGGCGTTTGCCATTGGTTAATGACCCAACACTAAAACGCCCCCAGTAAGGAGGCGTATTGCTGATATTGCATGCTTTCATTTACTGGTTAAGCAAATACGTCAGTCCACTCACTGCGCTTAGCCAGCAAGCCTTTGGCTAGCGCTTGGGCACCTTCCAGGCTGTGACTGGCGGCCCAGCCGCACTGCATCTCATTACAGGCGGGTACTTCCGTGGCAGTCAGCACATCGTTGAGCGTTTGCTCGATAATGCTTAGCACGCCGTCATAATCGTCGTGGTTAATCATCGCGATATAAAAACCGGTTTGGCAACCCATCGGGCTGATATCAACCACTTTATCGGTGTGATTACGCGACATTTCAGCCATCAGATGCTCCAGGGAGTGCAGCGCAGGCATCTCCATGTGCTCTTTGTTGGGCTGACAAATACGCAGATCATACTTGTGGATACGGTCGCCATTTTGGCCTTCTTTAATATCGGCCAAACGCACGTAAGGTGCTTTTACCTTGGTATGGTCCAAGTTAAAGCTTTCGACGTTCATTTTCTTTTCAGTCATGTTGGCTCCGTCATCTAGGTACAACGCTTACTTATTCTACACCGTTACTGCTTTTCACACCTTGGGAGCGTCGAAATTCCACGGCTCGTCGGTATAAACACACACGTTGGCATCTTCAATATCGCCGTCGGGTGGCTCGACGTGCTTAGCGAAAAAATCTTGTATCTCTTTGCGCTGACAGTGGGCTTCAAACTCTTCTCGGCTGGCCCAGATTTCATGAAACACGATCGGGTGGCTAGTGCCCTGGGCAAACGGATTGTCGATTTGCCGAGTCACAGTGTAGTGAATACAAGCATCTTCGCGATGGGTGTTTGGCTCTAAAGACTGCAGCGCTTTAAATACCGCTTCTTCTTTTCCCGCTTTGGGCTTAAAGCTGGCGATACAGTAAATTTTTTCCGACATGGTCATATCCTAAGCGATTAAGTTGGCATCATTATGCGGCTTGTCGGTGTGGGTTAACAACCTAACGGCTCATTCGTTCAGCCAGCATTTCCAAATCAGGCACTGTCATATCCGGCTCTCCTCCCCAGGGGTCGAAGGGCGCATCAGGGTGACGGCGCACCCAGGCGCTATGTAAACCTGCATGCGTTGCTCCAATCACATCAAAAGGATTACTGGAAATCAGCCAGGTATGTTCTGGGCGTGCTTCTAAACATGCGCGTAAGTAAGCGTATACCGCAGGATCAGGCTTGAAGCGCTTAACGTCATCAACACTTACCACCGCATCCATGTGGTTTTCCACGCCTGCGCGGGCCAGTAGCTTAGTGACAGCTTCTTGAGTGCCGTTAGAAAACGCCACGCAGCGAATTCCAGCATCACGTAGTTGATCTAGGGCAGGCAGCACATCTGGGAATGCAGGTAACTCTGCATAAACCGCCATTAAGTGGTCATGGTCATTATCAGAAAGACCGCTTTGCATCGCACGATCAGTGAACACTAATGCCTCCCGGATACACTCCGAAAACGGCACATAGGCTCCCATCAAACCATGGCGAAAGCTGTATTCCAGCTGTTTTTCCCGCCAGCGCTTAGCAAAATCCCCAGCGATGGCTGCGTCACTGAGGCGGCGCTCCAGCTCAACCGTTACCCCTTGGGTATCAATGAGCGTGCCGTATACATCAAAAGCAAGTACCGGTTGCATGATAACTCCTAGCCTGATGGGTCGGATAATGGTGGGAGATAGGTGATCTCATGCATTTAGCATAGCTGCCCTCCTCAAAAACAAAAACGCCGCTGCGATATAGGCAGCGGCGTTTGGGGAGCGTTAAGCGCTATTAAATCGTAAAGGCCGCTTCTTGCTCACCGGTTTTAAGATCACCGGAACGCACCAGCTCATCCGTCACGCGATCAATGGCACGCTTGGCGCGACCAATCATTTCGTCAACTTCACCACGGTTAATGGTCAGTGGCGGTGCAAAGCCTAGAATATCGCCTTGAGGCATCGCACGGGCGATCAGGTTTTCTTCCATTGCCGCTGCTGCAACACGCGGGCCAACTTTCAACGCCGGGTTGAAATGCAGGCGCTGTTTGGCGTCTGGTGAGAACTCTAGAGCGGCCATTAGGCCAACACCGCGTACGTCGCCAAGCAACGGGTGACCTTCAAAGGTGGCCTTGAGCTGCTGCTGGAAGTAGCCGCCAGTTTCAGCAGAGTTACCCACTAGGTTTTCGCGCTCGATAATATCCAAATTGGCAAGGCCTGCGGCACAGCCTAGTGCGTGACCTGAATAGGTCCAGCCATGACCGATAGGACCAAACTCGCCAGTACCCTGCTCAAGCACTTTCCATACTTTGTCGCCAACAATCACGCCAGAAAGCGGCTGGTACGCGCTGGTTAGCCCTTTAGCAATGGTGACCAAATCAGGCTTCATGTTGTAGTGGTGGCTACCGAAGTCCGAGCCGGTACGGCCAAAGCCACACACGACTTCGTCGGCTATCAATAGCACGTCATACTTGTTCAGCACTGCTTGAATCGCATCCCAATAGCCTTCTGGCGGCGGTACGATACCACCGGTACCCAGCACCGGCTCACCGATAAATGCTGCGACGGTGTCGGGGCCTTCTTCCAGAATCATTGCCTCTAATTTCTCGGCACAGTAGGCAGAAAACTCAAGTTCTGTCATACCGTGCTGTTCTGCCGCGCGCAGATAGTAGTGCGGCGCTTCAGTGTGGCGAATGGTGTCGATTGGCAGGTCAAAATGGTCGTGGAACGCTTTAAGACCGGTTAGCGAACCAGAGGCGATGCCGGAACCGTGGTAACCACGCATACGCGAGATCACTTTTTTCTTCTGCGGACGCCCCAGCACGTTGTTGTAGTAACGTACTATTTTGAGCTGTGTTTCATTCGCATCAGAGCCTGACATGCCGTAATACACCTTGGACATGTTCATGCCAGCGATTTTCAGAATACGCTCAGAAAGCTCAATCTGCGGCTCGTTCGAGTGGCCTACATAGGTGTGGTAATAAGAAAGCTCTAGCGCTTGCTTATAGATCGCTTCAGCAACTTCAGTGCGGCCATAGCCGATATTGACGCAGTAAAGGCCCGCAAAGCCGTCGATAAACTCACGGCCATCTTTATCTACGATATTAATACCTTTACCGCCAGTGATAACACGACCCGGCAAATCGCCGTGGGCGAAGTCGCGCAGGTGCGTAGAGGCGTGAAAAGTGACTTTACGGTCGCGTTCGATCAGATCCTGATGCAAGCTCATAACGTTCTCTCTATACAGTCCCTCCCCACCGTGTGGGGAGGATGCTTAAATTAATAAAACCGATTAAACATCAACTTCCCGATACTGAACCTAATGCCCCAAGGCAGTAGTACTTCGTTTCTAAATACTCATCGATACCGGTAGCGCCGCCTTCACGTCCAAGGCCGGACTGTTTCACGCCACCAAAAGGTACCGGTGGGCCAGTCATTTTCACGGAGTTGACGCTAACCATGCCGTACTCCAACGCCCGCATTAACTTCCAGATGCGGCGAATATCATGGGTATAGATATAGGCCGCTAAGCCGTATTCGGTGTCATTGGCCATTTCAATAACTTCGTCATCGGTACTATAAGCGGTAATACCGGCCACCGGGGCAAAGTTCTCTTCACGCCAGACTTTCATTTGCGGTGTTACGTTGGTCAACAGCACTGGCATAAAGAAGTTATCGCCCGGTGCTTGGCTCTGGTCACCAGCAATCATCGTGGCACCTTTGGAAATCGCATCATCAACAATCGATGCTGCTTTTTCGACTGCCTGGCGATGAATCAGCGGGCCCAAATCAACCTCTCCATGCAAACCGTTACCCACGGTAAGTGCCGCCATGCGCTCGGTAAATTGCTCAACGAACGCATCGTGGATAGATTCGTGAACCAAAATGCGGTTGGCGGCTAAGCAATCTTGCCCAGCCGTTTGAAACTTGGCCGAGACTGCAGCATAGGCTGCCTCTTTGGGATCCATATCCGGACCAACGATAAACGGCGCGTTGCCACCTAACTCCAGCGATAGCCGTTTAACCGTATTTGCGCTCTGTTCAATCAACAAGCGGCCAACACGGGTAGAACCCGTGAAAGAGAGCGCTCGGATACGCGGCTCGCTGCACAAAATTTTAGAGACTTCTGCAGGATCACCCAGCACGACGTTAAAAATACCTTCCGGAATACCTGCCCGCTCGGCAAGCTCCGCCAGCGCCAGCGCCGAGAACGGCGTTTCATTGGCAGGCTTGATGATCACCGGACATCCAGCGGCCAACGCCGCTGCAGCCTTGCGGGTAATCATGGCCAGCGGGAAGTTCCACGGCGTAATCATCGCCGCAATGCCTACCGGCTCTTTAATGGTGCCCAGTGATGCATTGGGAATATGGCTAGGAATGGTTTCACCGTAGGTGCGTTTCCCCTCTTCAGCGAACCAACGCACGAAACTGGCACCGTACTCTACTTCGCCACGGGCATCCGGCAGCGGCTTGCCCTGCTCCAACGTCATGATGGTGGCTAGGTCTTCACGATTGGCTTGAATCAAATCGTACCAAGCCAGCAAGCGCTCGCAGCGCTCGTCAGCGCGTAGGGCACGCCACTGTACAAAGGCAGTTTCAGCAGCATCTACGGCAGCGGTAATTTGCTCAGCTTCCAGCAAGGGAATGTGGCCAATGGCTTCATTGGTCGCCGGGTCATACACCGCTTCTTCGCGGCCGCCGTCACCATGGGTCCATTTACCGTCTACGTAGGCGTACTGACGGAACAGACGCGGATCTTCCAAGCGCTTAGTGAGCGTGGTCGATAGTGTGGTCATGGGCACCTCCCCAGGTTGCAGCCAGTGACGGTGAAGCCAATCGCTGGCGACAAACCGTTGCACAGAAAATGTTGCTAAAAAATCGGTCTACAGCCCAACGTCTCGATGGGCTGTTTCAGTGTGTCTAGCGTAAGGGAGATACCGCACGAAGTGTTTTTGAAAGCGCCGGATAATTCCGGCGCTTTTTTTGTGAAAGCATGCTTTATAGTGATTTTTTTTGGCAGCGCCTCTATTTAATCTGCTGCATTTAACCTGCGGCGGGGTTAATCAGAGCCTCCTCAGTAAACACCACTAGCCCTAACTCCGGCCGATAGCCATGGATCTCAGTGACATCCAGCGCCTGCAGAAAGGCTAAAATTTCTTCGCTGATGACCTGTCCTGGCACTAATACCGGAAATCCTGGCGGATAAGGGATGACAAAACTTGCCGATACAACATCGCGTCCAGCACGCATTTGCGACTGCAACTTGCCATTATCGAAGCGTAAGTACTCAGTATTCTCTTCGTCGTAACTCAGAAAGTAAGCACAACGAATATCACCCTGGGGCGTATCAGGATTCGGCCGGAAGGCGTCGTGGAAACGACTGAAGTCAGGTAGTGGCGGCAAATCATGATTCAGCGAATGCACCTGATTCTCGATGATTTTGCGCTCAGGGCGGCTACTGTCTTCCAAGCGATATTCGAACTCTTTCGCCAACTTGATCAGCACATCCAATAAGTAGGCAATAGAGCCCCGTGTCGTGCCGATATTGGTCATAAACAGTACGGTGTTGCGGGAAGTCTTGTTGATCTGAACCCCGTACTTATTCATCAGGTATTCATTTTTAAAGGTATCACCGTCAACGCCTGTATTACCGATGGCAATCGTGACACGGGTAGGGTCAACCACAAACTCGTCTCGCGCCCAGGCTTCCTCCATCTTATTCCACCCTGTCACCGGGTCGTAATAGGACTCTACACCCGACTCGCGGTAGGCTTCAGGCACCATGTCGCTATTTTTTAATACGCGGAAATATTTCTGCAGTAATGGGTGGGTGTAGAGCTGTTCGCGAAGCGAAAGCGCTGTCTCTACCTGGGCATGTACCAGTTCGAAACCTTCCATTTCCGCCTGCATTCTTCCCACATCCAGCGATGCCACAATCTGATAATTGGGCGAGGTAGAGGTGTGAGTCATGTAGGCTTCATGGAAAGAAGCCTCCACTTTCTGGCGAAAATCCTGATCCCACACGTGAATCATGGAGCCTTGGCGTAACGAGGTCAGCGTTTTATGGGTTGAATGGGTTGCATAGGTGCGAATGCGTACCTCGTCTGGGTCGGGCATCAGTCGCTGGTCAAGCCATGTAGCGTCATCTTCTGGATCGAGCTTATCGAACTCGGCTTTCCAAGCCGCATACTCTTCCCGATAACTCTCACTGCGGTAACGATCCCGCAATGTACGTGCCGTGTTCATAGCGGTACGTGGCCGATACGTCGGGTTAAAACCAGCGAAGGCAAACCATGCTTCATCCCAAAGAAAAACCAGATCTGGTTTAATCGCTAAGCACTCTTCCATCACCCAGCGCACGTTATAGACGATGCCATCGAAGGTGCAGTTGGTCAGCAACAACATCTTAACTTTGTGCAATTGTCCGGAACGCTTGTAGGACAGCAGCGTTTTCTTGATTTCATGCAGCGGCACCGCACCGTACATGGAATAATCATCAAGCGGATAGGAGTCTAAATAACTGACATGTGCCCCAGCTAGCACCATGCCGTAATGATGCGACTTGTGACAGTCACGATCGATCAACACAATGTCTCGCGGCTTAATCAGCGCCTGCACCACAATCTTATTGGCAGTGGACGTACCATTAGTCACAAAGAAGCTACGACGAGCTCCAAAGGCGCGGGCAGCGTACTCTTGCGCCTTTTTGATTGGCCCAAACGGTTGCAACAGCGAGTCTAGCCCCCCCGATGTTGCGGATGTTTCTGCCAGAAAAATATTAATGCCGTAGAAGTCGATCATGTGCCCTGCCCAGTGGGATCGAGTCACCGACTTGCCCCTGGAAATGGGCATGGCATGAAATACCCCAGTGGGTTTTCTACTATATTCACGCAGAGCATCAAAAAACGGTGTGCGATAGCGATTATCAATGGCGCGTAGAATCGTATGATGCTGCTCGATGTAATCCGTTTCGCGGTAGAAGATACGGTTGAAGTGCTTAATATCTCGGCTTGCCGTAGCTTCAACATCACCACTCGTCACCAGAAATTGATCAATTTCTGGGCGCAACTCATGAATCATCGAACTCAGCAGGATACTGCGATCAGCTTCGCTATGGTGCTCCAACTCATTTTCTGAGAGACCTTCCAGATAATTACGCAAAGCACTGAGGTTATACTTGGACTTATACGGAAACTCGTAGCGAATCAGACATGCTTGTATATTAGGATTCACCAATATTGCAATCAACGCATCTTCAAAGCTTTTTACCGTTACAACATCGTAAACAAAGCGATCTTCAGGTCGGCGCATGTTATGAAATGCTTCACGCACCACATCTTCTTCCTGGTTAGAAAGATTATCTACGATCAGCAGTTCAAAGTAAGGTTGCGCCGAGCTATTGGAAGCCGGGTGCCCGCGGCGAAGTTGATTAAGGGCGTCCAAAGCCTCCATGTCTTCAGCACCCGCATCCGTCTCAGAAAGATCTACATGCCGTCGACGATAGGACTCACTGATCAACGCCCTTACCAAACGCTTAACGACTTTATCCAACAGCGCATATTCACCGCGATTAAATAGCGTCCAAAGGTGGCGAAAATCCTCTTTAGATGGAAATGCGTGGTAGTCCTCAATGATCTCTAAGCGTGTCAACTTGATGTCGATAGCTTTAATCAAGTTTTTGGCGCGATCCTCTTCTTTAAGGCGCGTCAAAATTCCCAAATCACGTTTAAGCTCATTCCAGGTATCAGCACGAAGTTGGGAAATTTTGTGATAAAAACCCAGGGCGGTGTAGGAAGTTTCGGTTGGATTATTCTCTTGCATGACGACACCCATCCTTTTTAGGTATTTATCTGGACAAGACACTTGCCTCAGCAACAGTACTAAATCAGCCGGACAGCCCGCGGGAGCCATAGCGCACGGTAATTTGCTCTTCAGGAAACACATCGAAGCTCAAATCTAATACTCTACCGGGCCAGCGAAACTGGGTAAGCCTTTCCTTAGTGCGATATACCGCGGTATACACTGTGCCCAGGCCACGCCGATAGTCATGGCGAAACAAAGGGGGAGCGGAAAAAGCCGAAATTAGTCGCTCTTCAGTGGTGGCGTCGTCATCCACCAGAATCGAGAGCTGACGCTCGCGAATCAAGGTTTCAGAGGCCAGCGCATGGGCATACCATTCGATTTTCTTTTGATGATTGGTAGCCACCGCCACCCGCCGAATGCTGGCGCGGCGATCCGGTGCAATCATCGCCGTGACATAACGCCCTGAAGCATCTGCCACGGTAATGTTGTAGGCCATATGGGTAGGCACTCTCGCAAGTACCGCAGCAGCTTCGGGCACGGTATCGCAAAATTCGAGAATGTAGCGAAGAATAACCGGCGCACCAAAGCCATCCCCCACCACCTTGCGCCCACCAAAGGCCAGAGAAACAGCAAGCCCAGAATCGTTCATCCCGTCTAGCACGCCCCACAGGCAATCAGACATGGCGATAACACGGCGCTGATTCCAGCGGGTGTAGAGAATGGAGCCCTCGCACAACTCCGGTGGGTAATCATAGTTGCGTGCCAGCACAGTTGACGTCGGCCTTGCTAGTACCGCCTGTGAGCAACCGGTAATATACGGCGGCGGACGATACAAACTCAGTAGCCGTGACGAAAGATCCCCGCCACCGGCTACTTCACACAGCGTGCGGTAAGTCGCCAGCAATTCGGGCATGTGCTTGCGTAAGGCGTTATGACACTCCAGATAAGAGGGACGCTCACGCTCACCTTCGGCCAGATACCAGGGCTCATAGGCAGGCCAGTGGTAATGGAACAACGACTGCCATTTTGGCCCCGCCACCTCTTCATGCACGGTGCGAAACGTCAAGGCTTTGTCCAGCTCCACACCAGGCGCTCGGCCTGCAACAAAGTTGCTGTCCATGGTTAAAGAATTTTGAAGTTGCCACCGCCGATAGCATGGCTGACGGCAACTTCCTCCACCACTGGGTCTTGCAACGCCTGTCCGGTGTACTGACCACGGATGCCGTCTATCCAAGCCTTGGCACGCTCATTCAGTTGGAAGTCATCATCCATTAACCGCCCCCGGGTGATCAAAATACCCAGGTCGGCCCCTTCATACCGGAAGTCTCCTGCGCCACTAATGCGCAGAAAAAAGGCTTCATGCTCGTTCTCTGCCGCGTGGGGGTGATAGCTATAATGATCATAAGCAATTTCGCCCTGAGCATTCATGCGCCATACGCCGGTAGTAGGCGCTTCCGTTAACAGGTCAACGCTTTCATCGGTATGCTTGATAACCAGCTGGCTCCAGCTGTCGACACTTTCAGGGTGCGCCCAACGCTCATTGATATCATTGATGTCCAGGTCAAAATCGACATCCGAAAATTCAAGCAGGTGAAACAGGAACAGTGGAATATCAGAATGAGCAAAAGCCGCCACATTCGTCAGAGAGCTTGCTCCTGTCACACGGGGGTTAAGTTCACCCAGATACACTTCATGGGTATCCATATCAATCAGGAAATCGAGTTCAAAATAGCCTCGATAACCCTCTTCGCGCAGTGCCTCACCAAACTTAAAGGTGTACTCGCGCGCTAAATCACGCACTTCCTGACTAAAGGCGCCGGCGAACATTTCGTTGCCACACCAACCGCCCTTATAAGGAGTCAAGGATTTGAAGCCTACAAGCTCTGTCATCAACGGGCCAACGACCGTACCGCAACGCGTGGCACAAGCTTCTATCGCCGAGCCGCGACAGTTGATGCGCTTCATGATCTTGACCTCGGGTTCGGCTTCGATCTCTTCAGCATGCTTGTAATAGTCTTCTTCACTGGCAATAAAGAAGGTGGTATGACCAGAATCGCCAAACGCGGTCTGTACCACTAAATCGTTACCGAGCGACTCGCTGACCTCTAGAAGCTCCTGATAACTGCCTACCCTGGCCAGCACGTTGGGCACGCTGGGCACGCCCGCTTTATTGCCAATACGCACCGTCTCAATCTTATTATCCATCCGCTTGCGCAGTTCGGCGGGAGGGAAGGCAACCCGCAGGCCCAACTGCTCACAAATTTCTTCGGTGTGCTCATCGAACATTAAAAACGCTGCCACCCCAGCGCTTTCGCCATTGGCTCGTGATTGAATGAAATCAATGACTTCTTTGTGCTCAAGCAGATAGTTATTAATATCCTCAATGCTCTCGAAGTCGCGGGGAAACTTCTGTTTAGGCACGAAGACATTACGCTGCTTGCCTTCAAAGCAGTCAATATAGTTAATGTGACGGAAGCTACCGACCCAATCACCGATACCCAGAAGATTGAAGTTCGTCGCAGAAATAAAGTAAACCGGCTCTTTATTGTTTAGAAAATATCTACGGACATCTGCAATGGACGTTATTTTATTCATTGTTTTCGCTCCTTGTATGACACGTACTGAAGGCCGTGTTGAACTAGTGCTGCCTAGGAGTTTCGCTAAATATCGCGATATTCGCCTAAATTGATCATCCAGCTTGGCGCGAAATCCATTCTTCTTGTGATGATGGGTCAAGCCAAATAGGCTCCTAAAAAATGTCTTGGTCGGTACGTACTGGTTTAGCAAGTGGTCCTAAGGTGTCAAGGAAAGGGGAAGATCCGTTTTCGCTACGGTATAGCGAAAAATCGACTTCACGGTCACGGAAACTTTTCAGTGGCTGGCCCAAACCGCGCAACCCTGTTTCGCGCTCGCGGCGGACGCGGTTGAGGTCAATTTCGATGGGTATGACTTCTTCACCAATACCCGCTTGATGGATCACATCGCCAGAGGGGCCAACGACGATAGAGCGGCCATTCCCCAACGCGCCAGCGCCATTGATATCGAAGAAGTAACACTGGTTGATCGCCGCATTGGTGCGGGCAATTGACAGCTCAATATCTCGGTCAATGGTATCCGTCATCGTGGGGTGGAGAATGACTTCGGCCCCCATTGAAGCCAGGGTACGAGTCGTTTCGGGAAACCACATGTCATAACAAATAGAAACGCCAAAGCGGCCTATCGTTGGCACATCGAAGACCACAAATTCACTGCCGCCCTCGACGCCAGCTTCGTAAGGCCGGAACGGAAACATCTTACGATAACGCGTTACAACTTGGCCCAGAGGGTTAATCACTACCAAGGTATTGTAAGTATGCTCGCCGACTTGCTCGAACATTGATCCCGGAATTAACCAGATGCGGTGTTGCGCAGCCAATTGGCAAAAAAATGCTTCGGTATCGCTGGGCAACGTTTGAGCGTGGAGCGGCGAAGCTCCCATCGGCATTAATTCGCTGAACAGCACCATTTGAACCTGAGGAAAACGATTCATTAGCGCATCGATCCGATGGCGCATAGCCTCGGTATTGTCGCCATGGTGCAGGGCATGCATTTGAACACCGGCAATGGTGAAATATGACATTAGCTTCTCTCTGCGTCAGGCGATCTGACTGTTTCCGCTTAGTAAATTAACTTCTATGGATGTCTTTCACTAAGCTAGTGGTGAGTGGCATTAATTTTCATGTTAAGCCAATGAAACGCTGAAATAGCGTTGATCAAACACCTGGATAAATTGTTAAATTCGATTTAGATAGATCGATTTACACAGGCCAATATTACAGAAAGTCGTTTGATCCAATACCTGGCTCGGTCCGCTTAACCGATTTGGTCACGATATAGGTGAAATAACGCTCTATTCCCACGTCCGAGACTAACCAACTATCGATCAAGCGTTGATAACTGTCGATGGAAAACACTTCAAACTTCACCAGATAATCCACACCGCCACCTACCGCCACGCACTCTGTGGCGTCTGGCGTTTGCATGACTAATGCTTCAAAGCGGGAAAAGCTTTCAGCATTGTGCTGTTTGAGCTCGATCTGCACCCATACGGCGTTGCGCGGCACTAATACATCGGCATTAATGCGCGCGGTATATCCTTCGATAACGCCCGCATTTTCCAGACGTTTAACTCGCTCCCAGCAGGGACTCACCGAGAGGTTGATGGCTTCCGCCAGCTTCGACTTAGTGATTCGTCCATCCCGAGAGAGAATATCGAGAATTTTTAAATCATAACGGTCCAATTTCATCATGCGGGTTGTCACGCCTCCAGGCGTTCAACAACATCGGCAATCACCGCCAGGGTGTCCCCCATATTGATTAACGATGGCGCACGGCGAGCCATTAAGATGCCGTCACGTTCCGCTTTGTAAGCCACAGGAGCGGTACCGCTGCGGGTCATATCGTAAACATAGGCAATGGTTTGGCCTTTTTTCACCTCATCACCCAACGCCACTAGCAGCTCTAACACCCCAGAATGCTGGCTTTGCACGTAACAGCTGGCATCTGGCATATCGAGGTACATTTGCCCACCCTCGGGCATTTCTACTGTGCCTTGCACCAAACCGTAATGGATCAAAAAATTGCGCACACCGCGCTCAGCAATCGCAATGCTTTGCGGCGTGGACGTACCGCCGCCGCCAAGCTCAGTGGCCACAAACACTTTGCCCTGGCGCTCACAGGCCGTATCGAACAGTTTTTCTGCATCTAGCTCAAACATCACCATCGCATAGGGAGCGCCGAACGCTTTAGCGCCTTCCAACGCCGCCTGCTGTTGGGACTTATCGTCTAAAACGTGAGAAGCGCCGAACGGCAAAATATCCAGCGTACGGCCACCAGAGTGCAAATCGAGCACTACATCGCTAATCGGAACCAGCGCGCGGGTAAAATAATCAGCGATTTGCGACGTTACGGTGCCGTTTGGGTCCCCTGGAAAACTACGATTCAAGTTGCCTTTATCCATCGGCGACGTGCGCTTTCCAGCCATGACTGCTGGCGTGTTCATACACGGTACGATAATGACTCGCCCGCTCACCTCTTCCGCTTTCAACGTGGAAGAAAGCTTCAACAACGACGTTATGCCTTCGTATTCATCGCCATGATTCCCACCCGTTAATAACGCCGTGGGGCCTTCGCCATTTTTAACCACGGTAATAGGTATCATTACCGCGCCCCAGGCAGACTCATCGGTGGAAATCGGCAGTTTTAAAAAGCCGTGCTGTACGCCATCGGCGTCGAAATCAACGGTGGCGGAAATAGGGCTAGGCCGCAGTTGGTTCGGTTGAAGCGTCATTGTATGTCCCTTGTATTGTATAGACAGCTACTTAACAAACAGCTGGCGCGGAAAATTGGCCAGGGTTTCACAGCCATTTTCAGTAATCAGAATGCTTTCGGTAATTTCCAGTCCCCAGTCTTCTACCCAGAGGCCAGGCATGAAGTGAAATGTCATTCCGGGCTGAAGAATAGTTTCGTCTGAGGGGCGTAAGCTCATCGTGCGCTCGCCCCAGTCCGGCGGGTACGAGATACCAATCGGATAACCACAGCGCGCGCCGCCACGGTCAAAACCGTATTTATCCATCGCCGCACCCAGCGCCATGGCAATATCCGCCGTACGATTGCCCGGCTTAGCCACGGCCAAGCCACTCTCAATGCCTTCCAACAAAGCAGATTCAGCACGAATAAAGTCGGTTGGCGGCGTACCTAAAAATACGGTGCGCGACATCGGCGCGTGGTAGCGCTTGAAGACACCAGCAATTTCGAAGAACGTGCCTTCACCTTTACGAAATGGCGTGTCGTCCCAAGTAAGGTGCGGCGCAGCAGCGTCTTTACCGGTTGGCAACATCGGCACAATGGCGGGGTAATCGCCGCCAAACACTTTGCCATTCTCGTCAATAAATCCTTCGATGCCGACGCGGTAAATTTCCGACACCAGCTTACTTTTGGGCAGCCCGGGCTCAATAACCTCCAAAATACGCGTGTGCATCCCTTCAACAATTTTTGCCGCCACACGCATATAAGCTATTTCTTGCGGCGACTTAATCGCTCGGCACCAATTCACAAGTGCGTTGGCATCCATAAAGCGCGCATGGGGAAGCTCACGCAAAAGGCTTTGATAGGCTTTAGCAGAGAAGTAGTAGTTATCCATCTCCATGCCCACCACACCGGTATGCCAACCACGGTCAGGCATGATCGATTGGGCAAGATACTCCATTGGATGCATATCCGGATTTTGAACATAGTAATCCGGATAGTAGGTAATATTATCGGGGTCTATCCAGCAGGTGCGCAGCGCGCCGTTGGCATCCATACGGCGGCCAAACCATACAGGTTCGCCTTCAAGGCCCACCAATACGCATTGATGAACATAAAATGACCAGCCGTCGTAGCCAGTCAACCACGCCATATTGGAAGGATCACTGACGATCAGAACGTCAATACCACGGCCCGCCATCTCAGCGCGCACTTTCCAAAGCCGATTAGCGTACTCTTCACGTGTGAAGGGCAGGGAAACCTCAGTCATCGGGCAACTCGCCATCAAAGATCACTAAGAACCAGCGCTATCTATTGTAAGTTAGGCGCGCTGGGCCACAGGATCGACCTGGCCACCCCCGCAGTAGGCCTGCCAATGTCGTCTTAGGGCGATACTAGCACCGACCCTTGGTTGCCGGTCAAAGCCTTTATGACAAAAATTGTGGTAAGCCGTGGTAGCGTAACCATAGTTAACATGTAGTCAGGAGGAAAAATGAAAGTAGTCATCCATATTGATGATTCAGCCCAATGGCAAGCCGCTCTAGAAAAAGCGTTGCCCCAGGCCACTGTATTGACAAGTGACGCACCTGAAGATGAACGCAAAAACGCCGACTACCTTGCCGTTTGGAAAGCTCCAGAGCATTTACTGCAGGAACAAGACCAGCTCAAAGGCATTATCAACCTGGGAGCAGGTGTTGATTACTTACTGAAAACACCCGGCCTTCCAAGCGATGTTCCTATCGTGAAATTACGTGATGCTGGCATGGGCGAACTCATGGCAGATTACGTGCTATATGGCGTACTGCACTTCTACCGCAGCATGGATAGCTACGCCACTCAACAGCAGAGCGCTACCTGGAAGCCCCAAGCCGTGCCTGAAAAAACACAGTGGCCAGTTGGCGTATTAGGCCTTGGCGCAATCGGCAGTTACGTAGCCACTCACTTGTCGCAAGCAGGGTTCCCCGTACTTGGCTGGAGCCGCTCAGCTAAACAGATTAGCGGCGTATGCTGCCTGCATGGCGATGAAGGGCTTGATGAACTGCTTGGCCAAGTGCAGAGCTTAGTCACTATTTTGCCAGATACCGCGGCTACGGAAGGTATTCTTAACGCAGAACGGCTAGCAAAATTACCCGAAGGTGCCAGTGTTATTAACCCCGGTCGCGGCAGCCTAATCGATGAACAGGCGTTACTCGATGCGCTCGGTGAAACGAATAAGCCAGGACATCTGCGTGGTGCCCTGCTAGACGTTTTCTGTGAAGAGCCTCTTCCAACCAACCACCCCCTTTGGCAGCATCCAAACGTGGTAGTAACGCCTCATATGGCAGCACCTACACCACTCAATGACGCCATTGATCAAGTCATTGCGTATATTAAGGCATTTGAAGCGGGTGAATCGTTAGCAACGATTAGCCCAGCAGCAGGCTACTGACGCTTAGCCATACGCACGCTATACTGCACGGGGAACCAAGCGCTAGCTAAAGGCTCTTAGGAAAACACTCGAGAAGGAGGAAGGGCCTTTGCGTTATGTTACAAGAGGCATCAGACACCCTAAGTCTGCGAGCGCAATGTTGGGCGCTTGCCTGTTTTCCCTGTGCGGCTTAGCAACAGCAGATACTCCACAAGGTGAGCAAACTCTGCAAGCCCCACACCCCTTCCAGGCCCAATACCGTTTAGAAATACGCGGCTGGCCCGGCGCAACCATTACCCATACGCTCAGCAATGAGGGGCTCCACTGGTTAAGCAATATGAATTTTGCTGTCGCGATTGCCCGAGGTGAGGAGCGTAGTCGCTTTTCGATAGACGATACCTCGACTCGCTCTTTGCTCTATAACAGCAGTTATTCGCTACTGGGTGTCGGCGACAGTTACCAGCTCAACGAAAGTGATATTAGCTCGCTTGATCGCCAGGCCGCTCTATTCGACCTTTCCCGACGAGCAGGTCATGAAGGCTGCATGGTAAGCACTCCCTGTGATATCGAGTTTGTTGATCACCGCGGACGCGACGAACACTTCCAGTACTATGTCGATCAACAGAATATCAACGAGCCCAACACCATTTCCGTTCCCGCCGGTGAGTTCGAAACCACGCGCGTCACGCTGATTGATAAAGAAAAGCCCGACCGATATCTACACATTAATTTCCACCCAGGTTGGCCAGGACTAATCCTCTCGGCAGAATATCGAAAAGAGGGGCGTCGGCAGACGTATCTCACCATGACTCAATTCAACCCCGCTGGGGGTAACGCACCTTAAATGCTTTCTGGATTACTGATTGTTTTATTGCCTCTCTTGTTAGGCTACTTAGTACGCGTTCGTTCTACCCGCTTACTGAACCTCATCAACCGAGCCGTTAATGGCTCGGTTTATTTGATTCTATTATTGATGGGGGTAAGTCTTGTGGGCCTTGAAAACCTGGGCAGCCAGCTTTCAAGGTTAGGCGGTAACGCGCTGCTGCTGTTTAGCATTACTACCGTGCTCAACTTGGGTGCACTGTGGTGGCTATCACGCCAAGTGGCTTTGAAAGCCGGTAATTCACCAGTGGTGAAGAACGCTCCTACTAGCAAACTGGCGGCTATGCAGGGTTCACTCATGTTGGTAGGTGTGGTGGCCGCTGGCGTGGCATTTGGTTTGCTGATTGGCCCGATGATTGGGGAAACGCTGTTTACCACCGCCGACTGGCTGGCAGAATGGGTGCTATACGCACTATTGATGCTGATTGGCTGCCAGCTACGCAATTCCGGCATGCCACTTAAACAAATTTTGCTGAATCGCCTGGGACTTGCCATCGCGGTTACCCTTGCGCTGAGCTCGCTACTCGCTGGCTTGTTAGCCGCCCCGCTTCTCTCGCTTAGTTGGAATGAAGGCTTAGCCATGGCATCTGGCTTTGGCTGGTATTCGCTTTCGGCTATTTTGATTGGCGACCAACTTGGTCCGTTAATGGGCGGCGTGGCGTTTTTCAACGACCTTACGCGCGAACTGCTGGCCTTTATTCTGATTCCTCTCGTTATCCACCGCCACACCGCGCTAGCCATTGGCTATGGCGGCGCAACGTCGATGGACTTCACCCTGCCGGTGATCCAGCAGCACGGCGGAGTGGCCTGTGTCCCTATTGCCGTGGTCAGCGGATTTATCCTGTCACTACTCTCTCCACCACTGATTCTGTTTTTTCTTTCGCTTTCGGGTTAGCGATTGCAGGCAATCATTGGGTAGGATAAGCAGCGTTATAAACATACAACTGCCTCACTGCCCAGGATGCCTGCCCACCATGCTAAACGGAATTTGGTTAAGCTTTTTCATTGCTGCGTTTGCAGCCTCGTTGTGGCAGTGGTTAGTCGGTGGCGATAGCGAGGTTTTTGCTCGCTTAGTGCAGTCGCTGTTCGATATGGCAAGCGTCAGCGTGGATATTATTTTAGTGCTACTAGGCACGATGACGCTTTGGTTGGGCTTTCTTTCGATTGCCGAAAAGGCCGGCATGATTCGCTTACTAGGCCGCGTGCTTGACCCACTGTTTTCCCGCCTAATGCCAGAAGTGCCCCGGGGCCACCCTGCCATGGGGCTAATTAGCATGAACTTTGCGGCTAACATTCTAGGCTTAGATAACGCTGCCACACCGATTGGCATTAAAGCCATGCAATCGCTGCAGAGTCTCAATCCGAGCCGCGATACCGCCAGCAACGCACAAATTCTGTTTTTAGTGCTCAACACATCATCACTGACGCTGCTACCTGTCACGATCTTCATTTATCGTGCTCAGCAAGGCGCGGCTGAGCCCACCCTGGTCTTTCTGCCGATTCTGCTGGCTACCAGCGCCTCCAGCCTGGCAGGGCTACTCGCGGTTGCACTCGTACAGCGCTTAAAACTTTGGCAACCCGTGGTGCTGGCTTATTTGGTCGCTGCAGCGCTTGCCTTGGGGTTATTAATTACCACGCTGGCGGGCATGTCGGCCCAAGCATTGGCGGCTGCTTCAACACTGGTGGGTAACCTAACGTTATTCACTATTGTCATGATGTTTTTAGTGGTTGGCGCACTGCGTGGTGTCAGGGTGTATGACGCCTTTATTGAAGGGGCAAAGGAAGGTGTCAGCTTTACCGTCACCCTGCTGCCGTATCTTATTGCCATGCTGGTGGCGGTTGGCGTACTGCGTGCCAGCGGCGTTCTGGACGCAGGACTAAGTGGCATCCGTTGGTTAGTGGAAGGGGTTGGCTGGGACACTCGCTTTGTCGATGCGCTGCCTACCGCCTTTGTAAAGCCCCTTTCTGGTAGCGGCTCGCGGGCCATGATGATCGAGACGATGAACACCTTTGGTGTCGACAGCTTTCCTGGCCTGCTAGCCGCTACCCTGCAAGGCAGCACCGAAACGACCTTCTACGTGCTAGCGGTCTATTTTGGCGCGGTCGGCGTTACCCGTATTCGCCATGGCCTGGGCTGCGCGCTCATCGCCGACGCCGCGGGCATCATCACTGCCATTGCCGTCTGCTACTGGTTCTTTGGCTAACGCCGCTTGGCAACTAGGTTAGCCATCAAGCTGGCTATTCGTAACAACATTCGCCACAACGCTCTTAACAACACTCTTTACAACACTCTTTACAACACTCGTAACAACAATAGATCAGGTAATTTGTTTCATGCATGCTCAACACACGGCATTACATAACGAGCTTCACGCGCGGCCTCCCATCTATTTTGAGGGGCCTGCTTGTCTTCATCACTACGCTTTTACGCTTGAAGGCGATGACGTTACTAGGTTGCTTAATCGCCTAGCAGAACTGACAGAGGTCACTGTCACGCCCGATCAGGTGCAACAAATAGTCAGTTGCCAGGGTTGCTTAGTAAAGTGGGAGCGGCACACCGAATTTTTTACGCTGACCATTAAGCACGACAACAACAGCAACCCTCGCATATGGCCAACACCACCTACGTTTTTAGCCCGTTTACTCGCGGATGTTGCCGATAAAATAATCAGTGCCAGCGTCTTGCGCGTGGAAACGGCCAATCGATGGGCAGGTAGCGTGGAGGCCTATGGATTAGATCAGCCAGCGGGCTCAAAGGTAGGCGGCGGAGATGCCACGGTTTGGAGCGACTTCAACCTGGATGATCAGCAAAGAAACCGATTGCTAATGGTTAACGATAATCTGGATAGCTATCGACTGGGCAGGATGGCGAGACGCTTATTTGATATTGAGACTTACCGCATAATGGCGATGCTGGCGCTACCGGAAGCCAAAGCACTCAGCCGTGAGCTACAACACTATGAAACGGAGCTGTCTGCACTCTCTCATCAACACGCCGAACAGCACACCTCCCCTGCCGAGCCGTTGCTCAACGCCTTGACACTGCTCTCGGCAAAACTCGAACGCTGCGGTGTACAAACACGCCAACGCTTTAGCGCGACCGATGCCTATGCCAACATCGTGTTGGCACGCATCAATGAACTGCGCGAGGAGCGTATCGGTAATTATCCTCGGCTTGGCATGTTTATTTTGCGACGATTTGAACCGGCCGTGCGTTACTGCGATGCCATGAACCGTCGCGTTGAGACGCTGGCCACCAGCGCCACACGCTTAAACGACTTGTTGCGTACCCGCACCCAGGTCGAAATCGAGAGGCAAAACTACAAAATTTTGCAGAGCTTAGATGCCCGCGCAAGCAGCCAGCTAAAAATCCAAAAGGCCGTTGAAGGCCTCTCGATCATCGTCATCAGCTACTACATTTTCAGCTTAATGAAACTGGGGCTGGAAAGCTTAAGAGCGCTAGGTGTCGATATCGAACCCAATGTTGCCGCTTCCGTCATAGCGCCACTGAGTGCGCTTATTATCGCGATCTTAACGTGGCGAATTTGGAAGGTTAAAAAGCACTAAGTGGCTATTCAAAATTTATCGTGCGCTCAGACCCGTAGC
>NZ_JABUZE010000025.1:0-1650 GCF_014897805.1 Halomonas sp. 3F2F | reverse complement strand
GTAAGCGTTCATTCCAAGGCGTTCTGCCACTCCGGTAAATTTCTCCCTACAGTAACCTCACAGTTTCCAGCACGAGGTTATCCCCATGAGAAAGCACCGCACCCCAGAACAGTGGCAAGCCCTGGTTGATCAGCAGCGCGCCAGCGGCTTGTCAGCACCGCAGTTTTGTAAACAGGAGAAGATCGGTTACGCCAGCTTCTGTAACTGGCGCAAACGCCTGTCCGACCCGTCGACTGATGAGTCGCCAGGTCCCGGTGAAGCCGGTTTTCTGGATCTCTCGTCGTTGATGGGCAACTCTCCATCCTCCGGCCCAGGCTGGAACATTGTGCTTAGCCTCGGCAACGGCGTGGAACTACGGCTGAGCCAGAACGGATGATCGGGCTCGATAGCCAGGCGCGCATCTGGCTGTGCACCGAGCCCACCGACATGCGCAAATCGTTCCGGGGTTTGAGTGCCCTGGTCCGGAATCAGCTCCAACACGATCCACTCAGCGGTCAGTATTTCGTCTTCGTCAATCGCCGCAAGACCCAGATGAAGATGCTGTATTTTACCGCCACCGGTTATTGCCTGTGGGCCAAACGCCTGGAGCAGGGGCAGTTCCGGGTGCCGTTGTCCGCCTCCGGTCAGCGAGCCCTTACCCTGACGGATCTGCAACTGCTGATCGATGGCATCGAAGTGCAAAAATACCGCCAGTTCAAGCGTTTTCGAGGGGTATAGACGGTCAGCTTCCGGTATAATATTGGCCATGAATTCAACGGCCTTCACTCCTTCTTCTAACGCGCCTTCCTCCTCGGCTCTAGCCGAGGAGAATGCCGTGTTGCGGGAGCAGTTGGGTGCCCAGGCGGAGGCCATTCGTCAGCTGACGCATCAACTGGACTGGTTCAAGAAACAGCTGTTCGGCCCCAAATCCGAGAAGCTGGTTTATGATATTCCGGAACAGGACTGCCTGTTCCCGTCAGAGGATGCCCCGTTACCGAAGAAGCCTGCCGACGATGAACCACGTCCGGTTCGGGCTTATCAACGCGGTACCGCCAAGAAACAGCGGGACGACGACTGCCTGAACGACACCGGCCTGCGCTTCACCGCGGATGTGCCCGTAGAAGTCATCGAGCATCTACCGCCGGAGCTGACCGGTCCTGATGCCGATCAGTATGACATCATCGGCACCAAGATCACCTACCGCCTGGCCCAGCGGGCCGCCAGTTATGTGGTGCTCAAGTGCGAGCGCCCGGTGTTCCGACGCAAAGGAACCGGGAAGCCGGTGACGACGAGGGCGCCGTTCAACGTACTGGACAACAGCCTAGCCGATGTCAGCCTGCTAGCCGGGCTGTTGGTGGATAAGTTCCAGTTCCACCTGCCGTTGTATCGCCAACATCAGCGCATCCAGCAGGCCGGTGTCACCGTCAGTCGCAGCACCCTGACCCATCTGGTCAAGCGCGCCATCGACCTGCTTCGGCCGATTGTGGATGCGCAGACCGACAACGTGCTGCGCAGCCGGGTACTGGCCATGGATGAAACGCCCATCAAGGCCGGTCACCAAGGTCGGGCGGGCCCACAAAAAGGCAAGATGAAATCCGGCTGGTTCTGGCCGCTATACGGCGATGCGGACGAGGTGGTGTTCACCTACTCGAACAGCCGTGGGCGTGCCCA